>JAESQG010000169.1 GCA_016765265.1 Pseudomonadales bacterium
GTTTGGCTGAATGTCGTAGCATTTTGTATTTTCATGAAAATCAATTTGTCTATCCAGAAGGGCGCAATGATAAAACATTATTAGACGCACAGATGGTGACTATTTACAGCGCCATGGCAGCTGATGCGTTAGCCTTCAATTCGCAATTTAATAGAGACAGTTTTATCGATGGGGGAGAGCAGTTGTTTCGCAAGCTNCCTGATTTTGTNCCAATGNACTGGCGCCATCANATGGAGTCGAANAGTACGGTGTTACCTGTNCCCATANCCGATGTAGAGCCTGCCNCTGAAGGTGANCTGGGGGGNGAGAAACATGATGCTGTCGTCATAGTCTGGAACCATCGTTGGGAATATGACAAAGGCCCAGAGCGCTTGCTCNGAGCATTGCGTTACTTAAGTAAAAGGCACGTGGCGTTTAAGTTGCATCTTGTGGGACAACAATTTCGAAAACAACCCACGGCATTTGCTCAGATAAAAAAAGAGTTTTCCAAGCAGCTATTAAGTTTTGGTTTTCTTGAAAGTCGAAGTGAGTATTTAAATATACTCAGGAAGTCTGATGTTGTGCTCTCCACCGCGATCCATGAATTTCAAGGCTTAGCTATTCTAGAGGCGGTAGCCTATGGATGCGTACCTATAGTGCCCCGACGGTTATCTTATACTGCGCTTTTTGATGAGTGTTATCTTTATGATTCCTATAACGATGAGCTAGACAAAAGCGATGGATTAGAGAAAGAAGCCGAGGCTGTAGCGAAGAAAATTGAAATTTTTAATCAACTGCGTTTTCAAAATAAACGCATGGAACCGCCCCTAGTGGATGAATTCTTTTGGTCTCATTTGGCGGTTCAGTACAGAGGCATGATACAGCGTGTAATCAATCAAGCTTAAGCAACACTCAACGTTAAAATCGAATTTTTAACGTTACAGCAGGGCCTTCTTTATCCCTATTATTTTGATGACCAATGACCCTTATGTAATTGGCGCTAACAGTGAAACTGGAGTTAATCGACCAGTCGGCCTCTAAAGTAAGGAGTGTTAGAGTAATGCGCTCTGTCTTCACTTCGTAAAATGGTTCGATCTTAAGGGTAAGAGTTTTTAATGCATCTGACCATTTTGGTGATTTTCATCCGATGCAATGTGGTACGAAGGTAATATCCCCCATCTTCTATTTAGCACGGCTGGTGTTATTATATACAGTGGATCGCTGTGTTCAGAATTTACACTTTCACGTAAAAGTAGAATTTTCGCGTATCAGATGGGCTAAAGTCTAAATAAGCCCTGTTTTCGCAACATGAGTCTGAGGAGTCACGAAAAAACTAACTTCTCTTTAGGCAGTGAGGTGCTGATTTGCGTCAAAAACTTGGCCAATTTGAACTGTCGTTGACTCAAGGAATGTACTTTAAAGACTCGTGGATTTTTCACTTGCACAAGCCTCTGGCTGCCAGCATTGTAAAATAAATAAAAGACAACTATCTTGAAAAACAGGGGGAATATAGGCACTATAATGATCAAAAAAAGAAAGTAGGCACATTGCTGTTGGTTTCGTGTCGATAAGCTTCTCTGCTACACAGGATACGACAACACATGGCACCATTGCTCGCCAAAGCGTACAAACATCCATTAGCATTAACATTATTCCTTCCGATAGTTTTACTTCTAATACATGCTGCCATTTATATGCCCTATGTGGCTGATGACTCCTTAATTTCTCTGCGTTATGCCGACCGATTGCTGCAAGGAAAGGGGTTGACCTGGAATGATGGTTTTCCCGTGGAGGGTTATTCCAATTTATCCTGGATCTTATTGAACGCGGGTTTAGGCTTAACCGGTATTGATCTAATAACCAGTTGTCGTTTACTGGGCATTGGCTCCATGATTCTGGTGTTGCTCATCAATTGGTTTGCTTGGCGGGATCATCTGACGGGAAAAAGAAAACCCGTTTTTATTGGGACTCAATGTTTATTTGCTATGGCCGCACCTATTGGTGTTTGGTCTATTGCTGGATTAGAACAACCAATCGTAGCGGTTACTCTTGCCGCAGCGATAGCTTTTATATGGCGATATCTGGAGAGTGCCGAGACCAGCGTGAAGTACCTGTTGTTTGCGTCAATGAGTTTAGGGCTACTTTGTATTACACGTCCAGACGGGCCTATGTTCTCTGTGAGCCTAGCGGTTGCCATGATATTAGTTCGTGGATTTAATGTGCGCACTATNTCCCACTGNTTTATCTTAGCNATATTTCCTCTGCTGATGTTTGGAGGACAACTTATTTTTCGGCTGTATTATTATCAAGATTGGGTGCCGAATACCGCTTATGCTAAGGTGAGTTTGTCATTTAGTCATACCNTGAAAGGCATAGCGTATGTNATNTTGGGTTGGGGGCTACTTCTACCCTTTTCCCATTTTGTGACCAAACTGNTNTATTCGAAACAATATGATAGCCAATACCGCNGCAGAGTCATTGTCTGTTTGTGTGTTTTATTTCCGTGGATAAGCTACCTGATTATTGTTGGTGGTGACATATTCGTAGCATTTAGGCATTTTATTCCCATCATCGTTGCCTCTGTCATGATCTTCCCCCTAGCAGATACCTTATTGGCTGAAAATGAAAAGTATACTCTTAATAATTTTAAGAAACTGAAGATCTATGCTGTGATTTTTTTAGCGCTACAGTTTTTTAATCCCATTAGTTTAACGGCCCACTTTGAGCGCTGGGAGTGGCATGGGTTAGTGCTATCGAATGTTTTAAAGGAGGCTTATGGTGACAAGCAACCTTTGTTTGCAGTGACAGCCGCGGGTACGTTGCCGTANTTTTCGGGATTTCCTTCTTTGGATATGTTGGGTCTAAATGATCATTTTCTAGCGAGAAACCCACCTGAAAGTTTTTACGACGGGAACGGTTATATTGGCCATGAGTTAGGAGACGGCAAGTATGTCATGTCAAAGGAGCCAGATCTCGTCAGTTTTTGTACACCGACGGGGTCCTTAGAGGCTTGTTATGTGAGCGGTATGGAAATGCAAGAGATGCCAGAGTTCGAGCAAGAGTACACGCCGGTGATCTATCACGGTGAAATTCCCTATCCTGTAGATTCTATTTTATGGGTGAGAAAATATAGCGAAAAGGTAGGTGTGGTGGATACAGGCAGTCGTCTAGGAATCCCAGCCTACCTTTTTAATAATGGTGAGCCATCAACAACCTATCTCAATGAGCATCGTCGTTTAGTCGTTAATTTGGATGCAAAGGAAAATGTTCAATTTGCTTTCCATGGAATCCGCGGAAAGCAAATTGAGAGTGTGACAATAGTTCCTGCTAATGATGCGGTTGTGACCGAGTTTAGCCTCGATGGTGATGTGCTTAATTTGACTCTAAGGTCTGAAGAAAGNGTCGTGGAGATAGAGAAAGTGTTGGTGGAATACAAGCTTCCCTCAANACCTCTTCTTAATACCTCCTCTTAATACACCNGATAGGCGCAGCGGCTGAGATACATTCCGTCTTACCTGTAGATTTTTACTCAGTCTCTCCATCAAAATAATGCGCCTTGCTTAAGAGGAATCTACACTCTGGGGATTTTGATGTTTTCTTTCTGGATTGAATAACCAGGCTATTATTTTCTAGTTTAATGGTGAACCCACCATTGCGGCGATCTACGTTTAATTCCGTGCTGTCTTTTGCATTAATTTTATTTTGAAACAAAATGGATTTAAATGTTTCTGATGGATGATCTATATAGAATTCGTCGACATAGCCTAACGAGTCCACATTAAGTGATACAAAGGTTGTTTGTTCGCTAATATAAAGATCTGCCGTACAGATTCTAAATCCGGATCCGCCTGTTAATGTAATTCTGCCTGATCCGCTTTCGAGTAGTTTGACCTGCTCTTGGATGAGTTGAACGAATTCTTGGTGTAGTGCGCCATTCCTTCTTTCGATCTGAATGATATTGGAGTCGCCGCCCAGAACCAAACCCGTGGCGGCGATGCTAGATATTACCAATGCATGTAGTAGGTAGTTATTTTTCATGTCTTATTACGGCGTTTGTTGTCATTTTTATTTATAAGTTTAACGAACATGATCAACGAGTAAGTTGGGCAAGCGACTAACAGCGTCAGATAAAATCATCTGGTGAGCATCTTCGCTGCCCTCATAAAATTCACGTTTTTGGTTGGCTTTAGTGTTATCACTTGCGATCTTAAATTTACCCGTCGAGGTTATTCCCTGCATCGGCTTTCCTTCGCCATTTGACAGGAGTAATTCTTTGTAATAGTCAAAAGGCGCTTGCGAGTCTTTCTGCCAACGATTATAAAAGTGGGCTACATTGGCGGTAATCTGTCTGGGTTTTGATGCCTTAATGCAATTGGCATAAAGATCGTTGCTTTGCCTGTCGCCTCTGGGCAACTGGCAAGGCTGCTTTTCGGTTTCGAAAACAATATTAGCGCGAAGATTGCCATTTCCTACTGGATCAAGTGCCACAAGAAGGTCTATTTTACGATTGAGAGTGGCCGCAATTCCCGTTGCAACTGTTATGACTGCACCGCCTCCTAATCCATGACCAATTAAGATCAGTTTTGATGATGATGGGATTTTCTTTAAATCCTCCTCAAACTGCTTTGCAAATTGGCCAATATTTGCTTCGTCATCTGACAACGGGCCACCGTAAATATTGTTCCAATGACCTTCGATATACACCGCTCCATAAGATTCAACCCAGTCTTTTAATTGGAGAGAAGACTCAATGTCGGGGTCGTCTGATCCTGATATGGCATAGACGTATGCATTAGCGGCTTTGGGTGCTTCTTTTTTTGCGATTGGCCCTAGCTGGGATTCTTGTTCGGCGATTTTACGCAATATAAGTACGTCGTTATTTAGTTTTTTTACTTTTCTTTTGAATTTATACAGTTTGTTTTTCGACGCTAAGAGTTTGGGTTTTAGTCTGTGTTTTTCCTGAATAAAGCTGACTATACGAGGGTCCGAATCTATGACGGAGTCCTCAGAATCAAATTCTAATCGCTCAATATCTTTTTCTGCCCATTTTAATTTTTGAATTGCAATCTGTTTTCGCAACGTAATTTCCGTCATCTCTGCTTTGATCAGTATTGCTTCATTCTTGTTGGTTTCTAATTTAAGTCGAGTCTTAGCGCGTATGATCTCTTTTTCAATTTTTTTAACGGCATGAGATTTCTTCTTCATTTTTCTTTTTGTGGATATCAGTAGGCGTCTAAGTGTTTGACGTTCTTGCATTACTATTTTTCGTGTTTTATCTGTATTTTCTTGGTTAGATTTAAGTTTACCTTCAATGTAACGTACATCTTTTCGTGCATTATTAAGGTTGCTATTAGCACTTTCTATAATGGTTTCTTTTGTTTTGATCTCTCGTGCTATTGACTGCGCAGCGTAGACCTCTATTGAAACTTGAACGTAAACGATTGTCACTAGCGTGAGCAGAAGAGCCTTCATGTAGGGAGTCGAGTTATTCGAAGGTGTTCTCATGGTCTTCCTATTTCTTTTTATTTTAGCCAAAACGGATGTGTTTTGGCTAAAATTCAGGGCTTACCCTTTTGTATGTAGGTCACTATCTTTTGACCACTGGGGCTTAGTTCAACGTTCTTGATGTTCATCCGCCTTGTCTATGTATCGGTCTATGTATCGGTCTATTTTAAGGGTCTATGTACCGGCCTATGAGACGATTTTAATGAAAAAGTGAGATGAATCCAAATGCAGCTTATCATTCCGTTCGATGTAGCCTAACATGATGGCTTCTTGTCGCCCTCCTATATTGCTTTCATAAATGACTATAAATCAAGTAATTAGCACCTTTAACGTTAAATTTGTTAAGACAGTACCTTCGTGTCCAATACGGCTTAAGTATGAGTTGCTGTTAAGCTCTAAGTGCCATCGATCTGTAAGATAGGTGAAGCATTCAGCTGAATTCACCCGAACCCACATTAGCAGTTTAACTAAGTAGCTGAATAGACTGGATTAGCTATATATTGAGCTACATTGCAGTTTTTCAAAATATCCCATCCCACCATCAGCAGCCGTTTTTTTATGTTTACAAAAAGATTCATTATTCCTAAGTAAAGTTACGTTTTCCTGACGATGGATTGGCGTAAATTAACGATCATTTACTGACGTGATATCTAAAAAACTTAAAAAAAATAACACCTTAGCTAATAAAAGCGGCGCAAATTATTGAGTGAAGTCTACTCTTATTGAAGAGCATTGTAATTTTTTAACGGCTAATGTGTAGCTGAATTAGCCGTAAGTATTTTATCTATGACGGACCACGACCATACTCGTTTCAGAATTAGCTCCTCGCTAGCAGCAAAACTGCTGCGTACCATTATGGGTATCTATTTCGTCATCGCTATGTCGACCACTTCTGTTCAATTAATCCTTGAGTATCACAATGAAAAAAAACGTTTAGGAGAAGCCGTTAGTAAAGTAGCTGAAACCTTTAAGCCGATATTTTCGCAGGCAGTGTGGAATCTGGACGATGAACAAATGGAATCCAGTGTCGACGGTGTAATGTTGAACGACTATGTGTTGGGTGTAAAACTCATTGATGAGGGGGGTGAACTACTGGCCAAAAAAGGATTAGTCAGGAATGAAGCAGGTCAAGCAGTGGAGATTATCGGTGATAAAGAATTAATATCTAGCCGCTTTTCAAAAGGGCGATTTAGCAAGCTATTTGAATATGGCAGTGAAGTGACATTTGAGAGTCAATTCCGCGGGCGTGTACTGGTGGGGAGACTCGTGCTCTATTCCAGTTCTGACATTGTGTTAGATCAAGCGGCTTATACCTTCTTTATCACTATCATCAATGCCGTCATTAAGACGCTTTTTCTTTGGTTTATCGCGTTTATTATTATTCACCGTATTGTAGCGAAACCGCTGACTCTGTTGACTCAAGCGATTAATGATCTTAACCCTAACTCGAAAGCGATATATGAAACCGATCTTAAGTTAGCAAATTCTACATTGATCCGGAATAAGGATGAGCTAGGTGTGCTAGTGCGGGCATTTTTAACGATGAAAGAAGCCCTATTTTTGCGTAACAAGGAAATTATTGATTATCAAGGGCATCTCGAAGAAAAAGTGGAGGCGCGCACTGCCGAGCTTCAAAAAGCCTCGTTAGCTAAAAGCGAATTTTTGGCTAACATGAGTCACGAGATTAGGACGCCGATGAATGGTGTTTTAGGTATGATTGAATTGTTAAAAGATACGGGGCTTGATCGAAAACAAATGCAATATGTCAGTACGGTGCAAAATTCTGGCAACGCTCTACTCTCTGTTATCAATGATGTGTTGGATTATTCTAAAATTGAAGCCGGTAAAATGACAATTGAGGAAGTCGACTTTGATTTGGAGGCACTTATAGATGAGTGCGCCATGATTTTTGCCTTTAAGGCCAGCGATAAAAATTTGCATTTTATCGCATCTGTGGAGCATAGGGCGCCCATATCAATCAATGCTGATCCCACTCGCTTGCGCCAAGTAATAATGAATCTATTAGGGAATGCGTTTAAATTTACCGAACAAGGTGAAGTCAGTTTACATGTTGCCTGTATTGATCGGGAGGATCCTAATGAAATGCTTTATCGTTTTAGTGTTTGCGATACGGGGATTGGTCTTGATGAAAATGAGCGCGATCAATTATTTAAGTCCTTTTCTCAGGCGGATTCCTCTACCACTAGAAAATACGGGGGCTCCGGTCTGGGATTAGCCATCAGTAAACAATTGGTTGAATTGATGGGGGGAGAAATCGGGGTTAATAGTGAAAAAGGCGTTGGCTCCACATTTTGGTTTACGCTAAAAATACATAAAGCTGTCGAAAACATTCATGTTTTAGGGCAAGGGAATGTTGAGGTGCTCAAGGGCCGCCGTGTCTTGCTCGTAGATGATCACGCTGCCTTTAATGAAGTGATGAGTAGCCGGTTGACTGCTTTGGGTATGGAGGTAACGGTGGTGATGACTGGAGAAGCCGCTTTACAAACGATAATCTCTTCGCAGGAAGAGAATAAACCTTTCGATGTTGCCTTGCTTGATTATATGATGCCAGAAATGAATGGAATAGAGTTGGCTCGTAGTATACACGAACTAAATTTCGATCCTCCGATTAAACAAGTATTGATAAGCGCCGCTCGGGGTACTATAGAAACTCGCGATTACGAGGGCACCGATATTTTGTGTGCGATTGAGAAGCCAGTGTCTCAGCGGGCCTTAAGAGATGAGCTAGTTGAGCTTTTTGGTGGCAAAGCTTATGGTGAAGTGACCCTGGATAAAACCAGTGACAAAATTGACTATTCCCATATGAATGTTTTAGTGGCCGAAGACAATCAGGTTAATCAAATGGTGATTATCGGTCTATTGAGTAAAATTGGTATTCGGCCGGCAATTGCCAATAATGGATTAGAAGCGGTGGATCTATACGCCAATAATCTGAAGCCCTTTGATCTGATATTGATGGATGTAGAAATGCCGATTCTCGATGGATGGGGGGCCACAAAACGAGTCAGATCCCTGGGAAGAAAGCGATCTAACGGTGGGGATGTCTTAATTGTTGCGCTAAGTGCTCATGCTATGATGGATAAGCGAGACTATGCTGGTGATATTGGAATGGACGATTATTTAGCGAAGCCGGTAAGATTAAAAGATCTTATAAAGACTTTTGAGAATTTCGGCTTTCGAGGGAAGCACTTAGGATAAGTAGTTGAGCTTAGATTTAGTAATTGAGCTTAGATTTAGTAATTGAGCTTAGATTCCCAAAGTATAAAATACTCTTCCAGTAGTAAATCGTAACTACCATCTAGTTGAACCTCATTAACGCGTTTGGAAAAATGCTCGATATACTGATGACAAGTCGAATTTTTGGGGATCGCTAGATACTCATTAATAACCATCAGAGGCGCTGTTTTGTGAATTATCATATCGTCAAATCCTGTTAATCTAGTGTAAAGTATCGTGGTCATTAGGGGGCCGAGTAGGTAGTCGATACGGCCAAGATTAAGTTTATTGAAATTTTGTTTCATAGTGCGAGCTTGCTCTATCTGTAGCTGTTCTTTGGCAAAGGTATCGAATATTTTCCCGAAACTCGTTCCCAATGTGACGCCGCCAATTTTTCCTGATAAGTCCTGCCATTCTTGGTAATGAAAAGTACGGTCTGTTGAGGTAAAAACCGATTGTACTGAAGGGGTGATGGGGGGCTCTATAAACGTAAGATACCTCTCTCGCTCCAGGTTTTTTCTGACGCCCAAAAGGAGATCTAGCTTACCTCGGCGCGCCCTTAACAGGACACGCTTCCACGGCCCACCTTCATCTGCTTGTGCATCGATTTCCACTTCTGCAAACAGTAATTTTGCTAATTTAACGTTGGCGCCGACCAGGCCATTTCCAACACGCCAGGTCAGAGGAGGGTAGTTAGGTCCTCCGGAGATCAAAGCCGTTCCATTTTCACATGCATAGCTAGGTGCTATGAGAAATAGCCATAATAGCGCTGAAATGGTCTGTTTTAAGTAATGCCAGGAGGCGTCGTACATCCAATAGCTCGTTTTGATTGTTTCTTTTAACCTGATTGTTTCTTTTAGCCTTAGTATAGCTGGTGCTTAGAGGATGTGGTGGAGCGCTTAGCAGTGAACCATGAGCTTGAACCATGAACCTGAACCATGAACCTGAACCACTAGAAAGCGGCCTCATATCTCACGCCTAGATTGTAATGATGGTCGCTGACATTAGCTAATCCAAGATTTGTTTCATATTCGAAAAAACCCGAGATACCCCCTGTATAAACTACAGAGGCACCTATGCCGAGCTGAAAGTAATCTGAATCCTCACCATCAGCATCCACATCAAACCCGGTGGCAGAGGAGTCGTTGGCAAAGTGGGCGGCAGCAGAATTAGTGCTATCTTTAAACTCATGTATCCAGGCCAGGCGGGCTTGAGGAATAAGTACATACCGCTTGGTATTGATCACATAGGTCGCTCGACTTCCTATGTTACCTCGCAATGAAGACGCACTGCGACCAGCAAATGCAATCTCCCAGCCATTGCCATTGCTCTCGGTATAAGCATCGATATTGGTTTTGGCATAGTCGATACTACTATAGGGGCTAATGGTTATTGCCCCTCGGTTGTAGTCCATGCTGCTGGCAATAGATAAAAATAGTTGGTCATGGTCTGTATCGCTGCGAGCTGCGGAACTGAAGGTACTCCCGATATCGGTACTCTCATCATACACGATGTTTCTGAAACTTTTAAAATCTCCCCAACCATAACCCACATAGGCATCCATATAGTATTTTTGATAATAGTAGGTACCAAATAACATAACTGTGGAAGAATCAGTTTCCGTCGCTCCACCATTGTTATCAAAATCAACCTCGTCATTGGAAAAACCATATGCTACGCCAACGATGGTTCGTGAGTTGATCCGATAATCGGTACCCAGAGTAATACCGGTCGCTTCCCATTCATATCCTGATTCGTTGCTGGTGGCATCTCTTTCGCCAGTAGCAAAATTTCCATTGATAAAAAGCCCTAATTTCTCGAAGGGGTCATTGCCACTATCCTTGTTGTCTGGAGAGTTATTACCTGCAGAACCGCCTTGATGTTTGATCCCCAACAACAATTCAATCACTTTCCCCGGAATTTTTTCGCCGTTAAAGATAAGCGCTAATCCGCCAGCACTCACCTTTGGTCCGCCATTTTTAATCTCTGATAGCCTCTGTTCTATATTGCTGCCCTGTCCTTTGGTAAAGTTGAGAGTCGTATCTGTCTGAGAGGCAATTTCTTCTGGTGCGATTTGTTGCAGGGCGATGGCTAAAAGGTCTGTTTGTCCGTTGGCGGCCAGTTGAAAAAGCGCATTACAGCGGGCTAGAACATCAATTAGAGTCGCGTTTAAGCTGTTTTCTTGCTCTTCAAGAGCACGACAAAAAGTGTCTAAAGCATTGGCTATGGAACGTTGGTTCGAGTTAGTGGCGAAGCTAGGTAAGTTGACTTGCAGAAATTCAATAGTAACAGTGGCCGTGGCCGTTTCACCGTTATCATCTGTGATGGTATAGGTGAAGCTGTCATTGCCAGTGAAATCGGCAAAGGGTTTATATTCGATACTACGATTGTCACCCGATATGGTCGCGGTGCCACCACTAGCGGTGCTAACTGAGGTCACCGTTAGGTTGTCACCGTCTGGATCCGTATCATTATCTAGGACATTAATGACTAAATCGAAACCATCTGTTCGTTGGCGACTATCGTTGACTGCGTTCGGTGGAGCGGCAAGAACATTAAATGATAAACAGACCGAGTAAAATGCAGTAAAAATGAGTGCTAGAGAGCGCTTAATATTTAACACGGATATTCCTCTGAATTGAATTAGTTATTTCGTTGCTTATGTTAATTCGTTGATGATGTTAATTCTTAATGGCAACGATTACTGTAACTGATAATTCCAACATATTAACTCGTCATCATCCAGTGCGCACATTTGTGCGTCATTCATGGTTATCTCTACTGGTCTTGACACTCGGGGTACGGTTAGGAGATCTACTCGTCCTTGCTGATACGTCCAGCAGGTAATTGCGCTGTCTTTGTTTAATGCACAAACACCGAAGCGACTGGTCTTGATTGAGAGCACAGAATCTAATTTAGGTGTGGCCATTTGGACAAGATCATAATTTGTGGTGCCACCCATCCAGCATTTGGCAATACCCGCATCGCTAACGCAAGTTAAAGGCCCGCGGAAATACTGTGAGTCGATATAGCTGGTAGCGACGGATAGTATCGGTAATACCAAGGTGTCTGGAATGGTACTTTCTACAAGTTTGTCCCTAAAAAAGTGGAAACAGGCGAGTAAATCTGTGTTGTCGACACCAAAGATAAATGAGACGCAGTTGTTTAAACCCACCGCCATATGGGTCACTCTTCCCAGTTGACCGAGAAGTAGGTTGTTGACTTCGTTGTTTTGCACATTCCAACAATTTAAAACTTCAATACCATCACTACGGTAAAAGCTACAAGCATCGGCAAAGTCAATTTCCAGGTCCGTATTAGGGTCTACGCGGCTCACTTCTATCATAGGTGGTGAGTCGAACCTAGGCATCAGAGGGGTGATGACTTCGCCTCTAGCACCAAACATCCAGCAAGTAGGGATGGTGCTTATTGAGTTGCCCATGCAGGTGTATCTGCCGTTTTTGACCCATTCGGGGTCTTTGACTTGTGGGCTGTTGTTACTAAAATCTGTTCCCCAGCAGGTATTGATTACATCACCATAGACATTAACTGTAATGGCGCAATTGGGCACGAATTGGCTATCAGTTGAAAGCTCAGCACTCAGCACCAAGGTTTCATGATTGGTTTGTCCCTTATCGTTCAGGCCCCAGCAGCGTACCCCCTCTTGATCCAGTGCGCAGCTGTGGAAGTATCCGGTGCCTACTAGAGTTGGACTGTTGAGTGTTGGGACGGTGCGCTCACCATAAATGTTGCTACCCGAACAAGCCACCCGATTATTTATCAGTATGCAGGCATGAGATTCACCGGCGTCCACATGATCCATGTTGGTAAAGTTGCTAAATTCTGCGCTGGTTTCTCCCCGGCAATTAACCCGGACACCGTCGCTTTCATACTGGACGCAGAAGTGTAGACCGCCGGCCTGAACGTCGATGGGTTGGGCGTAGCTTATATTGTTAAAGTTCCATACCCAGGAGCTTTCCGTACCGAAACATTTTAAAATATTGTCGTCAAATGCACAGATATAGTCCTCTCCTGCTGCCAACAACCAGGGCGACTGGATATCATCTCTCGTTATCCATTGTAGTTTCGGATCGGTGGTTCTCGTTCCCCAACAACTAATGCCAAATCGGTCTAGCGCACAGGCGAATTGATCCCCAACGACAACTTGCGTGACCTCCGTCAGCGCCGGTATATTGTCGACTATGCTAGTGTCTGTTCCCCAGCAGACCACTCGATTGCTCTCCGATATTGTATCGAGAACACAACTAGCGTTAGCACCAGAATCAATTTGTGTAGGCAGGGTTAGATTGGGTACTAGAATAATATTGTTATCAAAACCTTGTCCCCAACACTCGACGCCCGCATCGTCTAGTAGGCAAGAGTGACTTTTACCTAAACCAAATTGGGGTTCGATATCATCGATAATCTCAAATCCGTAGTCGTAATCTCCCGTGGAAGCATTAGTTGGGTTGGACAAGTAAATTTGAATTATCTCAGGTCGCTCCACTATTTGGTCATTGATAATGTTAAAACGCAGCGCTGCATTTGTTTGACCGGGTGCAAAGGTGATGGTACCGGTTGTGCCACTCGTATCCACTGTAACCTGTGCTGTGTTTTGTAGGCTAAAATCCTGATTGACATTGGCTGTTGTCTCTAGAGCGAAATCCACGGTGACTTCAGTTTGTCCATCCGTATAGGCCTGGCTAAGCGACACATTCACTGCTCTGACAACGTCTGATTCCAGCGTAGGAGGAGGATTAGTGTCTGTAGGTAGTGACACCACTGGAAAGTCGTTATTGAGGATAAACAGAGAGTAGCTCGTGTTAATACCTAGCGGGGCATTAACCGGATTCAATAGGTCGATAGTGATGTCTTCAGTGGGTTCGAGGAGGAGATCGTCGAACAAACTCAGACTAATATTCGCAGATCGAGAGCCGGCCGGAATAGTGAGGGTAGTGCCGGTTTGATTAATGTAGTCTCCGCCTTCTCCCTCAGAAGCTGAGCCGCTAAATTGAAGACCTACCGTGACGTTTTCCAGTAGTGTGGCACCCATGTCAACGGTCACCTCGTAGTTGTCCACGTTGGCCTCTGTTAACTCCGCGCTAGTAATGGTAAACGCCAGGCTGGCGGTATCATTATCTTCAATGGTCATGGAATATCTTGTTGTGGCTCCGAGGCTGTAGGCGATGTTATTACTCAAATCTAAAATAATTGTTTCATCGTTTTCATCGAGCTGATCATCAACGATGGCAATGCTGACTGGGTTACTGGTGATGGCGCCGGGGGCAAAATCAAAGACGCCTGTTTGTAATGAGTAATCCGACGGTTGCGATGCNGTGCNGGNNNTATTAATAGTGAANGCAGCNGTCCAANCAACATNNCGNGCCACNGTGCTNTGNGCCTGNATTTGCTGNGNNGANCTTGGNCCNTCNATAATNGATGANCTNGTTTGATCAAAGTAGACAACGGGTTCGTTGTCTANGATATTGATNGTGGTGCTGGTGTTACCGGAGGGGGTGACGCCAATCCCATTTAGCAAATTAAGCACTAAAGTTTCGTCAATCTCACCTATTTGATCCTCTGGTAAATTAATTTGGATCACCGTAGAGTTAGCGCCTTGATCCACGGTAACGGGGCTAGAGCTTAGTATACTGTAGTCAGATCCCGCGCTGGCAGAGGTTGAGCCAGTATCCACTTCGAAGAGTATTTCGATTAGCCCGCTGCCCGTGGTGGGTGAGATGTTTACCACTACGTAAAGAACTCCTGCACCTTCATCAACTTGAATCTCGGCTTGATTAAAGGAAATATGATAATCGTCGTTATCAATAATGTTGATTAAGGACTCGGATTGTGAACCCAAGTGAGCCAGAGTGGGTGCGAGAGTGAGCCATAAAGTTTCCGTTGCTTCCACAAGATTGTCATTTACTGGCACGATATTAATAACAGCATTACTCTCGCCAGCGAGGATGATCACTTGGTCTGCGGGCAATATGCTGTAGTCAGCGCTACTGGCAGTACTACGCGCGTTGATGTTATAGGGGACAACTAGATCTCTTGAAATAGGTCCGCCAACTAGAGCGACTTCCACGCTGATCCCACCCGTGGCTTCTTCTGCGATATTTTGTTCCACTTGAATAAATTGCACCGTGGGCTCATTGTCATCAACGAGTAGATTGTGTAGTGCTTGGGTGCCAAGAACGGCGTTTGTTGGTGGGAGCAGTTGTAGGGTTAAATTCTCTTGCGCTTCTGGCAGCTCGTCATCTAGCAGAGCGATTTCGATGACATAGGAGCTGGTGCCTGCAGGTATCACAATGGGGATGCCTGCCGCAAAGTTGTAGTCAGTGGCTACGCCTAAAGTGCCGAAGCTCTCGAATGGAACGTTAATCTCTTGGTAGTGTACCGGATTGATGGTGATATTAATCAGAGCAGAGCCAACCCCCTCGCTCACGGTTTGTGTGGGAGTGCTGAATTCGATCACAGCATTGTCGTTGTCTTGAATGGTAACGGTACCACTGTTATCTACGATAAATGCGCCGTTCAGGTTTTCGATGGAGAAAGCAAANGTTTCAATTGGNTCTACTACGGTATCATNGTTGATNGTTACCNTTATCGTAGTGCCCGTGGAACCAGCTGGTAATGTGATGGGGTTTTCTGTGAGCGGGCTGTAGTCGTCGGTGTTGGCCGAGATGTCTGCGAGTTGATAATTGAAGCTAATGGGGCCTTCGGCAGTTCCTCTAACAGTAACCGGTATGCTGACTACTCCCGCTTGTTCGTCCACTGAGATGGTATCTGCTGGTACGAGCAATTGTGGTTCATCATCGGTAATGGAAATGACATGAACTATATTGCCGCTTAGTACCGCATTTATGGGATCTCTTAATTGCAGACGTATGGTTTCGGTTTCTTCCGCGATGAAATCTTCTAGAATGTCTAGACTCAAAACCGATTCCGTTTGTCCTGCTGGGATTTCAACAAAACCCGAACCCAGGTATTGAAAGTCGATGCCGGAAGTTGCGCTTCCTGATATATCGAAGGGTATTGAGATCGCCTCAAATCCTGCTACGGCAGTAAGCTCAATGGATACGGATGTGTTATTTTCTTCCACTATTTGCGCTAGTTGGGTAAACCCGACACTAGGTAGGTCATTGTTCTCAAGCGTAATAGTATGGGTGGTAGTTCCTCTTATATGTACTGCACTATTGTTGTTTAAACTCAGAATGATTTGCTCATCTGGCTCAATCAGTGAATCATCTATTAAATTGATATTAATAGTGGTGCTTGAAGAGCCTGCTGGCAAGACCACTAGATTATTAAGTGGTCCCGTATAGTCTACATCATATTCGGCAGAACCTGACGGCGAAAATGATATGCTCAATGGTGTCGTTAAAGGGGTGCCANTAAGAGCAATCACAACTTGTGTGGATCCCTCATCTTCAACAACATTGTGGCCGGCCACTTGAAAGTCGAGGCTGGGCTCATTGTCTTCGATTGTGAGGCTGTGAGAAGAGTTAGTGCCGAGTTGTCCGGAAGAGGGGCTACTCATAGTGATAATCACGAATTCTTGTTCCGGTGTTTCAGCCAGAGAGTCATCTAATATATCTATGGCTAGTTGCGCAGAGATTTCGCCCGCAGGAATGGTGATATTGGTGATGCCGTTGTTGGCATAGTCTTCCGCTAAGGTAGCTGTTCCGGCGAAAGCCAATTGTACTTGAGTGTCGAGGTAGTTGGNTCTATCTAATATCACNTGAACATTCACCGTGCCTGCGCCTTCGTCGGCAGATGAAGCGGGACTGGCAAATTGTATAGTGCTGATATCATTGTCGGTAATGGTTAGGTTGGCGGTGGCGTTCCCTAAGGATGCACCCGTGGGCGGGATTAACAATGTGGCGACAATGTTTTCTGTGGGCTCAACTTGATCGTCGTCAATCACTGAAAGCGTTACGGTACTGCTGAGTTGCCCTTGTGGAATTAGGATGGTAAGGGATGAGGCAGTGTAGTCTGCATCGGTTCCTCGTATAGCGCTGCCAGCGAGCACGATTTCTGTGGTGATTGCTGTATTGGCGATTCCGGATAATTCAACTGTGAGGGTGAAATCAGTGGTATTGCCGCCTTCAATAATAGAGGTTGGCGCAGCTCTCAATGCGATCACAGGTTCGTTATCCAAAATAGTAAAAATGTGCTGTGTAGTGGTACCCAAAACGCCTACGTCGGGTGCTCCCAAGGAGAGGTTAATGGTTTCATTATCTTCTACCATGGCATCATCAATAATATCAATCGTGATAAAAGCGCTGGTATCACCGGGGCTAAAGGACACTGAGGTGGGTAGTGTATTGTAGTCACTAGTGGAGGCAGTTCCGTTCGCTGTGATCGGTACGGTAATGGTTTGTACGTTAGGTGAGGATAAGCTGAGTTCGATTAGNCCATTATTTTCCTCGGAGGCGCTGCTGTTGGGTAGGACGAAATTAATGGTGGATACATTGTTTTCTTCCACCGTGAGAACAAATTGAGTCGCAGTGCCTAGTGTTGCATTGACCGGTTGGATTAAGTCTATGACGAGTTCTTCGGTGAGTTCAGTTTCTTCGTCATTTATGAGAGTAAGCGTAATGGTTGCAGTAGTGCTTCCCGCAGGAATTGTAATAGGGCTAGGTGTATCGAGGATATAGTCCTCGATACTTAAGCTGCCGCCCAGTGAAAAGGCGAGTGAGATGGGCTGGCCATTTTGGGGTGATAAGATTATGGGGATATTCACCGAGCCCACATTTTCACCCACAGTCTGTCCCGCCACGGCAAACTCAATGCTAGATTCGTTATCTTCAATATCTACGGTGAAACTGATGATATCACCCAGTTGAGCATTGGAGGGCTGCAGTAGAGTTAATTCTAAATTTTCAGTGTTTTCGGGGAGGTCATCATCAATCAGTACCACAGTGAGTGAGGTGGCAACTTCGCCGGGCTGGAAGACCGCGCTGGCCTGGATGGTGTAGTCGATTCCCTCTAAAGCCGTGCCGCCAAGGGTAGTGTTAACGGTGATTGTTTCGGTATAAGGGTTCGATAGAGCAACCGGAATAGTAAAGCTGCCATCCCCTTCGGATACGATGACGCCAACACTCTCAAAAGACACTCGCGCCACATCGTTGTCAGTAATAGTGATTACTAAAATATCATCCCCTAGGCGTACGCTATTGTTCGTTTGCAGGGTTAGAATAATCGTCTCACTTTCCTCAACTAATTGCTCATCATTTATAGTGAAAGTAATGGGTACGCTGGCAGTGGATCCTGCAAGAAAGGAAAGGGAAGTATTGCCTGGGTAAGTATAATCACTCGGTTCGCTGGCACTGCCCGTAATAGTGAAGGCTACATCAATATTAGCGCTTGACGGTGTATCCAGATTGGCGACAATAGTGACTGTGCCCCCGTCTTCGTTAACCGTGACATCGTTATCAAAACTGACCGTGGGCTCATTGTCTGTAATAGTCACTTCGTGACTAGCAATGCTTCCGATTTCTGCATCGCTAGAGAGAATGCTAAGAGTGAAGCTTTCGCTGTCTTCAACAATTAGATCATCTGTAATCGTGACGGAGATATTGGTATTTTGCTCACCCGCGAGGATAAAATCGTTTGACGTACTTAGGTCAAAGTCGCCGGTGCCGGCCGAACCCGCAATCGCCGCAACTGAAAACTGGATGTCAGTTGGCGAAATGGCATTCATGCTAATGGGAATGGTGATGATCCCCGCAGCTTCGTCCCATTCACTAGCGCCGGTATTAAAGTTGATTACCGCAGTGTCTAAGCTCTGAATGGTCGTTACATGTTGTCTGTTTGAACCTAGATGAGCGGCGGTGGGTTGCTCTAAGGTGAGTACAATGTTTTCAAGCTGTTCAATGAGTATATCTTCTAGAATGGTTATTTGGATTTGCGCGGTGAGTTGGCCTTGCGGGATAGTGACGACTTAGGATCCCTGATTGACAAGGAGGTAGTCGCTACCGTTAATTGCGTCACCGCTTAGGGAAAATGGAATCGGTGTGTCGATTAATGCTAATGCAGATAACTGTACGAATATATTTAAGGTGTCTCGATCTTCTTCAATGGTGGATAAGCTTGAAGTGGCAAAGTTAATGGTGGGTTCGTTGTCATCAATTAAAATGGTGATTTGATCATTTGGCCCCAATGCAACATTCTCTGGCGCATTCAATGTCAAAATAAGCGACTCTTGTCCTTCAGCGATAAAATCATCTGACAGCGAAATACTAAAGGTAGCCTCGGTTGTGTTTTGCGGAATAATTAGCGTTTGTTGAATCGGCAGCACATAGTCTGTTCCAGGTTGTGCTGTGCTGTCACCACTGATGAGATAACTCACNGCTAAGTCGGTATTGATNGCATCGCTCAAGGATAATGATAGCTNTATGTCTGCATTTGATTCTTCGACTCTGACTAAGGATTGTGTGAAACTTAATGTTATAGTTTGACTTACATCGTTATCTAAAATTGAGATGATGTGACTAGTGATCTCGCCTAAGCTGACNCCCTCNAGNTCTAANCTGAGTAANTCTATNTGTATGACTTCAGTTTCTTCNACGNTCTCGTCTTCNATNATTAANANCGGNATATTAATCTGAGTCATTCCTGGCTCAATAGTTAAAGATCTTGTGNTTGATGGGAAACTAAAATCGCTTGTTTCCGTGGCGGTGGTGAGTGANCCTAACTGATATTGTAGGGTTATGGAGGCATCGCCGNTATTCAGCGGNGGNNCGATATTGATGCTTACTAGGGGCTGAATGTTTCCTTCTTCCACGTTCTGTTCNGCAAGTTCAAAACNAATCACTCGCTGATCTACAACATCATCTCTTAAAATAATAGTAAAATCTCTTTCCCCTTCAAGTTGACTCTGCTCGGGGTTATTTAAGCGTATCCTAATGGTCTCTTCAGCTTCAGCATCGTTATCATTGATCAGTGGAATAATGAGCTGACCGATACTGGCGTTGGNTGGAATGACTATCTCNAAGATAGTGGGAGGAATGTAATCCTCATTAGCNACAGCNGTNCTGCTGTCAAGAATGATAAAGGGNACCCTGATTTCTAAAGGCGTAGTGGGNTCTATTGCGAGATTGATAATCACTTGTTCGGCACTTTCGATAACTTCCGCGCTGAGGATAGGCAGTGATATCGACGGTATAATATCTGTTATTTGTATTTTAGGTGATGCATTAAGGATGTTGGAGTTAACCGCATTGCTAAGTTGCAAGGTAAAGACTTCGGTACCTTCGCTGGTATTGTCGGTGACAATTTCGATAGTAATTGTCCGGCTGGTTTCACCTGGTTGGAAGATGAGGGTGCCAGCAAGGCTCACGTAGTCGTCGCCCGCCTCGGCGCTATCTTCGGCGAGGGTTTGCGTTAGATAATCTACGCTGATGATGCCAGAGCTGGCTCTTGTTAGATTAAAGACAATGTCTGCAGTTCCTCGAGCTTCAAATACGGCAATGGAAGAAACCACAATAAATCTCTCTAATGGATTAACGCCAATAAGTACGGTATCGGTAAGGGTTACGTTCTGGCTGCTGGTGACTTGAATCTCAAAAGTGATGTTTGTTGGGATTTCAGTGCTGGGACTTGAGAAGCTAGTGACCAAAGTGTTGGGGCTGCTTAATTCAACGAGAGGCCCTGATATTTGAGTCCATTGTACCTCTTGAATCGAAACCTCTGCGGGTAGAGACACTAGGGCGCGGAGGAAAACTGTGGTGCCAATGTCAGCTATTTGAGGGGAGCCGGCGTCGACGCTGAAAGTACTAGATACATTATTAGGATCTTCGTTATCCGAGTCCTGATTGTTTGGATTGTCATTGCTATGAACATCCCCGACCTGTGCAGTGGGGACTTTATCATCCACGGGCTCCACTTTATTGCTATTACCTCCACAGGATACGATAGCAAATAGAAGAAAAATAAAACAAATGGCTCTGGAAAGTGATGTGCCCATCTAATAAATCCTCATCTGAAGGACGTCTCGCATTAATTGTTAAGGAGTGTTATGGCTTATACAGCTCCACTGGTTAGTCATTAATAATTCAACCAATGACTATAAAAAACTTAAAGGGGGAAGATTATGCACACTGAAGTAAGTGTTAGTGTAGATCTTGCGCTTTGATGTAGACTGAATTCTTGAATACACTTCCTTAACTTGCACCGCATTTTCCCTGTTTTTAACATATTCCTATCTGATCACGAGGTTGCTCCGTTGCAAGGGGCGGACCCCGGCGCATGTTACCAGATTACCTTTCGTAATCGAAGTCAGTTTTTCCAGAAAGTAATTATCTCGAGATTTCGTTCATTACAACTAAGTTAGCAATTAGTTATGTAAAACATTTAAATTGCGGGGTGATGATTGTCGGTAATCCGGTCACAAAATAAAAGCGGATTTAAACACGGAAGTTTTGTGAAGTATTTACTTGAACTAAAAGGCGTAACTTAAAAGAGGGTGCCTTGCAGGAGTGTTCTAATAAGGGGTCCGAAATTAATCTAAATCCACGACAGAGGTATGCTATGTGCACTCAGTTGATATGTGCATGTTATTGCGTGCATGTGATCCAAATGCTGGCTACGGTGGTCTCCAGTCCTTCGGAGCCTAAACGTCACACATTTGCTCATATTCATCAGTAAAAAAGAACTTCTTTTCTCCGAAAGCAGGCTGAAGATCATCAAGCCAGGTGGCTTTTTCATCGTACTTTGCAAAAAAGGGACGTTGCACCCAATCAGGGTTGCGGCCTTGAATAAAGCGAAGAGCGAATACTTTTTCACCATTGATCTCGGTAATACCTTGGATTTCTACTTTGCCTGGACCACTGCTCATAGAAGGTCCTCTGGCGGTACGTCCCAGGCCAGAAACTTGTTGCATAGCATCCCGATATATTTGCCAGGCTTTGGCTAAAGGAACAGCGAAATAGCGCTTGGCGCCCGTGTCGCGCTCAACAAACATATAGTAAGGCATGATCCCCAGTTTGACCTGGTCACTCCACAGTCGTGCCCAGACTGAGGGGTCGTCGTTGATATGCGCTAATAATGGACCTTGGCTTCGAATTTGCGCGCCTGTGCTGCGAATTCGTCGAATGGCTTCACGAGCGATAGGCGTGTTCATTTCTTGCCAATGATTATAGTGAGCCATAAAGGCGACATGCTTACCGCTAGAGGCCAAAAGCTCCAATGTCTGTAATAGCTCATCTGCATCAGGGTCACTAACAAAACGCTGTGGCCAGAATGATAGGGATTTTGAGCCCAGCCGCACGGTCTGTATATGCTCTAGCTCCGGTTTTAAGAAACCAGTTAGATACTGGTTGAGTCGGCTGGTCTTCATAACCAAAGGATCACCACCGGTTAACAAGATATCCGTGACCTCTTTATGCTCTGCCAAATAGGTGTGCAGAGAGTCGGCCTCTTTGGCGGAGAACTGTAAGTCTTTATCGCCTACAAATTGAGCCCACCGGAAACAGAATGTGCAATAGGCGTGGCAGACTTGCCCCTGGCTTGGAAAGAATA
>JAESQG010000170.1 GCA_016765265.1 Pseudomonadales bacterium
ATGGCGATTTAATATTTGACGATGTAGACAATTGTGTCTCCGATGCAAACACCACTCAGGACGATTGGAATTCTAACGGCATAGGCGATGTCTGCGACGACTCTGACTCCGATAGCGTTATAGATGACGTGGATAACTGTAGAGCCGATGCCAATCCTGGTCAGGAAGATTATGACAATGACGGGATAGGTAATGTATGTGAGGCGGGTGGTTTCGGATATTATTTTTATAATCCAGTTAGTAACTTGTGTATCGAAACCATTAGCACATCTGACGTTGATGCCAGAGCATGTGTGCTTAACACGCCAGATAATCAAGCCTTTACTGTTACAGTGAGCAATGTTGCCGGAAGCTATACTCTGGCTTCTCAGTCAACTACTGAGTGCATAGTCTGGGATAATAATTTGGGTACAGATGATGTTGATACGACTGGCTGTAACCCAGGAAGTGATTTACAGCAGTGGGTATTTACCGAAACAGCAGTGGGTAGTGGTCAGTACAAAATGTCGCCGCGTGACAATAGCGAGTGTTTAGAAGTTGACGGTGGCAACTTAGAGGGTGTCTCTTGTGGCACTACTCGGGCTGATTGGGAAATCTATGACAGAGATACTCATATTCAGATAGATCCAAATACACTGTAAATTACACGCAATAATTGCCCTCCACTTCAGTGTGGAGGGCAATTATTGCACGACAACTTACTGTAAAAATATTTGCCGTTGCTCACCTTAGCAGTCAATGCCATTTTCACAACGGCCTGTGAATGAGTACAGGCGGTGATAGGGATTAGGGGCGTGAACTTAAGGTTTTCTCTTTTGGGTTTCTACTTGACGTTTTTAGTAGCGCGGATTGTTTTGACTACATCGAGATAAACATTAGTGACCTTGATATCTTTGAAACCAGCTTGTTGCACATTATCAACTGTATTTCGATTCATTTCAGGGCCAATTTGTCTCGTGAGAGGTGTCATAACATTCATCATGACATTGATAGGGAAATAGTGACTTCCCGTATGCTCAAACATAAACAGCTTACCGCCAGGCTTTAAGACCCGATTTAAGGACTTTAAACCTTGAATGGGGTTTGGCACAGAGCAAAAAGTACAGGACGTAAAAACTTGGTCAAAATGATTATCTTCGAAATCTAGATCATGGACATCCATTACTTTTATCGTCATATCACCGGAATAATCACGTACACGACTCTCAGCCTGCGCCAACATTTTAGGACTGATATCGATGCCANAGATATTTTTATCCTTGGGGAAAAAGGGGATGTCCAAACCTGTACCCACGGCAAGAAATAATATTTCCCCCTTCATATGTGAGAATAATTCTCGTTTTACAATCTCCCAACGTTTATCAGCTCCGGAACCTGCCATAAAGTCGAAACATTTAGCCGCTCTATCCCACTTATTTTTAGTCTTAGTATCCATTATTTTGCACTGGTCCATAGGAGCTCTGTTGGAAGGGAAATTCAATTGCCGATAGATTGTGTGCCCAATAACTTTGCGTTTAATAGGTAGGTAGACACTAAGGCAATTAACCCTATGGCAACGCCCCAACCCGTTGCGGAAACATAGTTAAGTTCCGTCATGGATATCGCCATGCTGACAAACATCCCCGAGAACATACCCCCTAGCATGGTTGGCACCATAATTTCCATAGCACCGAAATATCTAACAAAAATTGCGGCGCTGGTGATAAGTGAAATTATCATCCCTATTGCCATACCCAGGAACATGGCTAAANACATATTCCATTCAGGCGGTATTAAAGCAAAACACACCGCAGCCACTACACCGCCAGATGCCGTAACGGATAAAATATCACCCATAATAAAATAAAAACGAGTTTCCAACATACAGTCCTTATAACACTTTTATTGTAGGATTTGGTTAAATAAGGGTATTTTTGGGAGGGATTAATGCGGAGTGGAAGCACAAAAACCAGCTTATACGATATACGAAGATATCACATAAGCTGGTCTATTTATCACTTTATTAGGCTGTCGCGTAAGCCTCATTATCTATAGCATCGGGGTTCTCTTCAAGCCATGCTACCAGCGCATCAAACGCTTTTGAGGTATCACCACCAGTTCGATCAAACTCCCGCTTCCAAGCGTGTATTACCGCTCTGTTATCATCATCCCAGGGATGAAAGTCAGGGTGAAAATAAGGCAAAAACATTCTACCAAACTTGCTCATTACACCAGGATCAACAAAGAGTGTGTGAACCATACGTCGGGCCGACTCAATGTTAGTTAGCTCCTTGTCGGACCAAAGTAAATAGAAAAATGGCACTGACATCATGGGTAGCCCAAGTACTCCAATGGAACCCATAGCCAAAATTCGTTTCAGGTAGGCTGCTTTACCATTTCCTGCGGCATCGGTAAACACATCGAAGCTTACTGACTTATGCTCTGTTTCTTCCACAAAATGCCAGTAGAGCATGGACTTTAAGTCATGATGAGTTTCATGCATTATTTCTGGATGCTCCAACATGACAGAGGACAAGGTAGCTGTAAAATGCTCGCCTGCTGCGGCAAAGGCACCCTGCATCGACACACTCATGTGTTTTTGTAAGAATTTCCGTCCGACAGTGAAAACGTTTTCAATTTTGTCTAGCGGCACACCATGTTCAACACCGGCCTTATTCATAAGGTCGTGCTCTCGGGCGTGTATTCTTTCTTGATGAATAAATTCGATACCCGCCTTTCTAACGGCTGGGTCAGTCAGTCTGTCTAGCTGTTTACGCACTGACTGCATAACCCAGCGCTCTCCATCGGGAACAACGGAAAGTATCGAGTTCATGAAATGAGTGAGCCATGGATCTTCGTTAAACCAATGACGGCTAACTTTGGTTGCATCCATATGGAATTTTAGGTCTCGGGTTTCTACTTCGTCGTAACCTATTTTTCTGTTGACCAGTGCCATTATATCTCTCCTTACAACTGATACTTTAATGGTTATATTTAACTTCTGGTTAGGTGTTGCAATTACGCGCGGTCTTATCTCTTCTGAACCTACTAGCCTGATTATAGCCGAATAACTTTCTATATGTAGAGTAAATCCGGTTTTATGTAGAGTAACAGCAATGTTATGTAGAGTTACAGTTATATTTTGTAGAGTAACTGTAATATTCCGTTTAATAACATCAGTTTTGGTGGTAGGACTTGCTGTTATATACAAAAGGTATTAATTCATCTCGTGTTTAATTAATATCGGTGCTACCAAAAGTTTACTAACGACTACTTTATAGCGCTATCGGTATGATGTTATTTTAACGTCAGATAGAATATTTCAAAAATAAGATTAGCCTTTATTTTCCAATTATAAGCACTGACTTATCCCATCATATTTCTCCAGATTTCTAGGGATTTAACACTCAAATAAAAATTATTAGCTTTTATATTTTCCATTGTGTCGTGAGACTCAGGACTATAGCGATGTCCGGGTAACAACACAGTGTCATTAGGTAATTCCGCTAGGCGCTTCATGCTATGATACATATCGTCAACATTTGAACCAGGTAAATCGACTCGCCCGCATCCTTGAATGAAAAGAGTATCTCCTGAAACCAATTGATCGCGAACTTTAAAACATTGTGATCCCGGCGTATGACCCGGCGTATGCAGAAATTCAATATCCACATTGCCTAAACTTAATTTGTCACCTGAATCCACTTGAACAAGATCACTGTTTTCAACTCCAGTCACCTTTTTGACGCCCTGCGCTTCGTGTTTATTAACATAGATTTTTACCGGTTGTTTTTCTAATAACTCAGCAACGCCGGGGATTGTGTGCCCCCCCATTGAACCGCCACAATGATCGGGATGATAGTGCGTTAGTAATACGGATGTCAGTTTTAAATCATTCTCTTGTAGGTGATTTAGCAGAGTTTCAATTTCCCAGGCAGGGTCAACTAAGACCACTTCTCGGGTTTTTCTAGAACCAATAATGTATGAAAAATTTTCCATTGGGCCTAAAAGCAATTGTTCTACATACAGTTCATTGTCATCTGACATACTCTATTCCTTTCTTTATCCTGCGATTAGGTTCTTCGCTTTGATGGTTGATCTCAATATAAGAGTTTTAGTCGATTGTAGCACTTAGAGCGTCATAGTTTTGAAAACCTAAGGTTTGATAAATTTCTTCTTGCCACACTTCGTCTAGTTTGGAAATTATCTCGGTACTCAATGACTTTCTATGGGCTCCTGCCTTGCCTTGATGAACTTTCGCGCTATTGCTGCCGGCAGGGAGATTACACCTTTCTTCGCTCAGATTCCGAACCATAGCATCATCAAATCGATCTACGTGTTTTAGCATGAAATCTATAGACGAATTATGTAATGTCAATTCCAGTAATTCGTCATCTAAAGGGATTCCAATAAAATCTGCAACGCGTTGAATAGTCCTCGTAGGGTCCTTTAGCATATGTTCGTAAACTAGAAACAAAACGTTAGGCTCATCTTTTTGTTTCCACCATGATTTTAGGTGACGCCAGTATTCGCGAGTGTGAAGAAATCTTTTGTTCGCAAATTCATCGATACTCACGGCGCCGGGCTCTAAAAACCAGCCTTCCATAAAGTTATGAAAAGAACAAAGCGCATCACCTGGGTTACGTATCGAATTTATATATTTCCCGCCTTTGGGAACCGCTTGATAGGGTAAATGACTTTTAAATGCACGGGGATTAGCTCGTTGTTCAGCACCAAGATCAATGCCCAATCCGCTACTGGTTTCAATCCATGGAACGACTCTAGAAATGTCATCAAAATCCATATCACCACGAATTCTTAAGGTATGAACCATTTGTTGTAGCCAAGTTGTACCCGATTTTGCAAAGGGTGTAATGACGATATCGGTGCTCCGCAACTGTAGGCTCAAGCCCTTAGTCACATCTTCTTTACAAAACATAAGATCAAGCCGTTTCTGCATGTCATCGAGGGAGGTCGCACGCGTTTTTATGTCAGCCATAGTGGGGGTCCTTATACAGTGGAGTCTTTTCAATGAGCGGTCAGGAAGTTATTTAAGTGGTTATAAACCATTTATACT
>JAESQG010000171.1 GCA_016765265.1 Pseudomonadales bacterium
TTTTATTTTGGGTGAATGAAGATACAATAGCTTTCTTATCATCTTAAGGAAAATCAATGAAAATTCCTGGGCAATTTTTTTTTCACCATTTCTTTGAAACCCTCGCTACTATTGATAAGGAATCCGCGCAAGAAAGCCAAACGCTAACCGCAGAGTCAAGATCTAACCGAATTATAGTGATATTTTTTGTCACAGCGGTGTGTTTGTTGTTAGTCAATTACTTGAAATATTCGTCCTCCTATTTTGCCACTTTAGGATGGTTGGGAGAGACTTTTGGCAGCGGTAGAAAAGAGTTGATCTTGTTTCTCCGACAATCAGAATTTTATACTCTATTTACACACGCATGGTGGGGGAGCATTCATTTATTGGGCTATGCATTGATACCGATGATGGTGGTGAAATGGGGATTTAAACAGTCTATTGCAGATTACGGTTGGCAACTAGGCACTGTAAAACAGCATCTTAAATGGTACTTGTCTTTGGCTTTTTTAATTCTGATTTTGCTTACTATCGTTAGTTTTCGTCCTGATTTTCAGTCGCATTATCCCTTTTACAAATATGCTCATAGAAGTTGGGCAGATTTTGTAGGATGGGAAATTATTTATATTATTCAGTTTATATCGTTAGAGTTTTTCTTTCGTGGCTTTATTGTTAATGGTCTTAGACCTTATTTTGGTTCTAGCGCTGTTTTTATTATGTGTCTCCCGTACCTGATGATACATTTCCCCAAGCCGTGGCTGGAGGCCAGTGGGGCGATTTTCTTCGGGCTGTTCTTGGGGATGCTAGCGCTACGCTCTCGCTCTATTTGGGGAGGGGTTGGTGTGCATGTCACCATTGCATTGAGTATGGATGTGGCTGCTTTATTGCAGACCAAAGGGCTACCCAATAGTTGGTGGCCCTAGAGCCACCGCCATCGTTCATTGGTCTCTCCCGCTTTACCTTCGGCTTTCAACTTCAGTATGTGTGCCAACAAAGAAAATTCTGCCACGGGGTGAAGAAAGGTGGGCGTGTCATCGTATACCGTAGTCACTAGTTCTTTAATCGTGCTATCGGGAAGCGTTTTTACCGCCACTATGACTTTGTCTTCCCTTTTAAGCCGATGAGCAATGGTCGCGGCGACTATTTCTTTTGGTGTGTCAATTAGATTGCCATGAGCCGGTGCTAGATGTTTTATGTCATAGGTATTAAGCAACTCTAGAGATTCAATATAAGCTTTCATATCGCCATCAGGTGGAGCGATAACGACGGTGGAGCCGTCCATGATATGATCTCCCGTTAACAATATTTTTTCTTCATGTAAGTAAAAACAAACATGATTACTAGCGTGACCTGGCGTACATACAGCTTCAATTGTTAAACCGTTAAGGTCAAAGATATCGCCATGATTTGCCGGGTGAGTTGGTTCGAAACTGCGATCATGAGAACTAAGGGGACTACCATTATGAAGTGCGGCAGGTAAACCAATTATCTCAATTGGAATCTGTGGATCTCTTTCATTCTGCAACGCCTCAACTAGTGGCACTGTACCTGGCGAATGATCGTTGTGAGTATGGGTGCAAAATATCCATCGGACAGTTTCACCTTCTGTTGCTTTTAATAGCGCTTTAAGATGTTCTTTGTTCTTGGGGCCAGGGTCGAGAATTGCGATATCACCGTTGCCGATAAGATAAGTATTAGTACCGGGGCCGGTCATCATACTGGGGTTGGGTGCAAGCACTCGTCTCAAGTGTTCAGTGCATTGAACAACTTTCCCGGGGATGAATTCTAAGGATTTCTTGCTAGGCATTTTTCTTTTTGCATCCTTCTGGCTCAAATTGGAGTAGCTGTTATAGCCGGATTGGTTGGTGAAGTAAACTGGATGCTTAATCCGGTAATGGCCTTTGGGGCGTTGATAGTCTGTAATAATTATTAGTATTTCCTTATCTATTTGTATTTAAAGAAAAAATGCGTCTTGAAGGGAAGACTGCACCATGGCGGGGAGTGGTGAAGTAAGCTATACCTAAAGTACGGATAACTTATTGATGTATTAACTAAATTGATGTACTAGCTAAATTGATGTTTATGAATAAGTTTGCCTGGAAATTGAATGTCAATATGATCGATACCCATAGGTTCGATTCAAATTCAGCAGCAGTATGGTAGTTGTTTGATGTCTTTATGGTCTGATCTTGTACAAGCTCACCTGCAGGTAGTTTGTAAGTCTTGCACAGCAGAAGTCTTGCAATCGATTGCTGACGAGAGTGGTGTACGAGTTTTCAAGAACTATAGAAATTCAGCGTCTAGTTTCAAGGATATCAGTCATCATTTAAGTGCTGTTGAGATGTATTTGGGTGTGTTATATCGGCAGAGAGCGGAGGATTATTTCTCTGAAATTATTAGCCAAGGTTGGGAAGAACAAGCTGAAAAAGACCATCGGGCTAAAGAGTTGCAACATGAAATAAAGAAAAAAGATCAGATCGCCATAAAACTAGGTCACCGAAATAAAAACCTTGCTCGCGAAAAAGAATCAGCGGAAATTGCCTATAATGCTAAATCTCAATTTCTAGCGAATATGAGCCATGAGATTCGCACTCCCATGAACGGAATTTTAGGGTCTTCAGCTCTGTTATTGGATACCGCATTGAATGTTGAGCAAGATGAACTTTGCAATATGATTCATCGATCTGCGGACGCGCTGTTAATTATTATTAACGATATTCTTGATGTCTCAAAAATGGAGGCGGGTAAACTTACCATTGAAAAAATCAATTTCGATGTGAATGAGTTGATAAAGGACGTATTTGATCTGCTAAATTATTCCGCTGTTGAAAAAGGAGTTGAGCTACGAGTTAACCTGGAAAGAGGTATGCCCCAATCTGTGGTGGGTGATCCTACTCGATTAAGACAAATATTAATGAACATTATTGGAAACGCTATTAAATTTACTGAACAGGGAAGTGTGATTATCGAAGGGGGTTACGATAATATAGATGATAGACGCTATAACATGATTTTTGAAATTACCGATACAGGGATTGGAATGTCGCCGGCCGAGATTGATAGGATCTTTGATAATTTTTCCCAAGCCGATGAATCTATCACCCGCCGGTTTGGTGGTACCGGCCTTGGATTAACCATTAGTAAGAGTCTCATTGAGTTAATGGGGGGATATATAAATGTTTATAGTACCAAGGGAAAGGGCTCTACTTTTACATTGACTATCCCGGTGTTAAGAGGACATGAAAAACCTGCTGTAGATGTGAGTATTGATTGCAATGTGAGGAGTTACCAGAAGCGGGTGTCGGTTGCGGAAGACAATAAGGTTAATCAGAAGATCATTGAAAAGATGTTACTTAAGTTGGGACTTACAATAGATATTGCTTCCAACGGGAGTGAGGCCGTTGAGATGGCGAATAAAAAAATCTACGACATCATTTTAATGGACGTGCAGATGCCAGGAATGGGGGGGCTTGAAGCGACAAAACATATTTTGGAAGGAGATGGTCTTAATGCCCAAACTAAGATCGTTGCCCTGACGGCTAACGTAATGGATGAGGACCGAGTCTTGTTTGAGGAGGCTGGAATGACCGGAGTTATTGGCAAGCCTATTAAAATTCCCGCGCTCATCAATGAGTTAGACAAATTTCTACTTCAACAGTCGGTAAAGTCGGCCGTAGTGGTTGAGGGCAAAAAACAACCAAAAGGTCAGCGCAGATCCAATAGACAAGCGGCCATTAAAAAACTAAAATAAAAAGCGAATAAATTCAATAGATTAAAGTACATAATGGTGGCAGGCCCATCTTGTTGAGAATAAATTCCGAGGATTACCCATAGTAGATTACTTAACTAGCTTGTCTGCAACTGATATCATCTGAAGCTCGTCAACTAAACACGTCCAGGCGGCTAATTAAAAAAACAAAGTAAATAAGGTTTTCCCGTGTCAGAACCGAACCCTAACCCTGCGATAGAGCCACAGTCTTTGAATGCAGTACATCATTTGGATGATGCCCCTAACTCGACTAGATTATCCCAGCCAGCTCCTCTGGATGCTGCGACGAGGACTAGGCTTGTTTTTGGCGTGATATTGATTTTATTAGGGATTATAGCTGGGTTGGGGGTGGTTTATAATGTGATCATGATCATCGATGGCACGGCAAATTATCCAATAATTCAGCAACTAATACCTGAGGCTGGAGCAAGAGTGATAACAACCCCTAGGGGTGATATAGAGCTGCCAGAACGGTTATTTAGAATATTGGGGTATGGTTTGGTTATTTTTTTACTAGGCATGGTGTCAAAAATTGCTGCAATATTCCTGCGTTTTGGCTGTGGGTTGCTTAACTCAGATTTAAAAGAGTTAGTGATAAACTTAAAAAATCAGTTAAATCGATAATCAACTTGAGGGCAAGATTGACAGCTAATAACGGTTCGTTTTGGGCACCCTGAGGGCATAGATTTGGATCCTAAGTTCAGGCTAGTTTGTGGTAATCTGTAGTTGCAATTTGGTTGAGATAAGATCATTCTTGCCTTTGATGCAGATGACCTGCTTCATTCAAAAGTGTGTATATAAAGTTTAGATGCCTGCCGCTGGACGACTGGTTTTATGTCGATAGTCGTTTAGTTAGTAACATGGCATCTCTACCTTTTTTAGATCAATAATTTGCTGATGGATCAATTGCCCTTCCTCTACTGGCTGAGCGAAATGTGCTGTGTCGTGTAAACAAAGCGAGTTTAAAAAAAAGGGTGTTTAAAAAAAGGGTATGTTGAAAATCAACGACATGCTATGCGTAATACTAATAAGTGTGGGTATACAGTGAGTCATCATTAACTGATTTATGTTGGGTTCAAGGATTATTCAAATAGTTTCTATCGCTTCATTAGTTTGGGGCCTATGCGCTGTCTTCATTAATACGGCCGGTGCAGGAACCTATGTGGGCGATCGGGATAATTTTGGCCGATTCCATGGCAAGGGCACTTATGCGGAGAATAATGGTGATAGTTACGTTGGAGATTGGGTAAACGGTGAGAAGTCAGGTAAAGGCGCTAAAATTTGGGCCAGTGGCGAGAAATATACGGGTGAATGGCTAGGCGATGCCCCTACGGGGAAGGGTGTCAAAGTGTTTGTCAACGGCGAAAAATACGTGGGAGAGTTTGTTGATGGCAAGATGAGTGGAAGCGGATCCTACTACTACCTCGATCAATCTAAGTATATAGGTGATTGGCTAGACGGATTACCTCATGGAAACNGAGTGAAAACTTCAGCCGACACTGCCGAATGCAGCGGTAGGTTCAAGTTAGGAGTGATGTGGGGTGAAGGGAGTTGTCGATATACCGATGGAAGTTATTACGAAGGAAGTTTTCGTGAAGATCTCGCACACGGAAACGGACTGATGCAATTTGCCAATGGTGTGAGATACGAGGGGCAATGGAAGGAGGGGAAACGGCACGGTGAAGGTGAATTGAAGTACCCTAGTGGTGGCCTTTACGTTGGTGGTTGGATGTATGGATTAAAAAATGGCAAGGGTTCGTTAAGATATTCAAACGGCGATTTGTATGAAGGCGGTTGGGCTTTGGGGGATAAGTCAGGTCAGGGAATTTTTGTGACTGAGGGTGGAACACGTTATGAGGGCCAATGGCTTAATGGAATGCGGCAAGGTATGGGGATCCTGACATCAGTCGATGGCCAAGTGTTTCATGGTCTGTTTTCAAAGAATCAGAAAAATGGTTTGGGGCAATGTAGCAAAGATGGGGAAACGTGGACCTGTCGATATGAAAAAGATAACTTAATTCCTATGAGTGGCAGGCCCCTTGCTCCTCAAGGTAAGCTCCAGAGTAAACTNGCTCNACAGTATGACGTGATCAATAAAGAGGCTGTGTTTTATTTTGAACATAACTTTGGGGGAGATGGCGTTTATCGCCAGGCAAAAAATTCATGGTGGCAAAAAAACACCTCGCTCTTAAATAATAAACTAACCATCACCGCCAGTAGTGACCGGTATTTTATTTCTATCGTAATCGAAAAATATCTTGGCCCTGGTACTTATACCGTTGGTAAGAAGTCAGGTATTGCTAGAGTTGATGATTCAGGCACATNTTACAGTGCTAATGAAGATCCGGGGAAGGTGGTTATTGTTGAGGAGGTGGGGGGCTTGATTAACGGGTTTTTTGAGTTTAATGCCTATGCTCGAGGAAAAGTNTCTGCGCAGAATGTCTACAGAATGAAGAATGGACGTTTTTCTTTAAAAGCCAGAAACCCTTGAGAGTGGAAAAAACTAGCCCTAGGTTGAATTCCCTATCTTAGANAATAGGTTGAATTCTNTATCTTAGACAATAGAATGGATTTTGTTTTCGGCGTAAAGATGAAGGCGTATAGCAGAAAGCCATCTCATAAGTGCTTGATCCATGCGGTCCACTATTTTATCCTGCGGCTGTGAGTTTAGTGATTCGAGTCCCAATTCCTTTCTCGATACCGGATAGATTTCGGCGCTATAAGCGTTAATTATGTTGGTGTGATTGTAGCGATAGTCTTTAAGGAAATGCATCCATTTTAGGGTGCGAAAACCATCGAACCAGGTGTTGAGATGACGTCTAATGGCGGCTTCTGAACGTGCGTCATTGCCTTTGAATTGCTGAAAGGCATGAACCAGTGCTCTTTCAAAATGAATAGACGTTGCNGCCGCTATAATGAGTTTTTTATCGTCCTTGCTGGCGAGGTGTTTCTCTACAATGTGCTTCCAGTCAAGGTTGCGGTCTGTACTGAAATAGTNAAANAGACCGATAAACATTTTCAGTAAAATGAAGAGTTTAGGGTGGTAGAAAATTTCACTCGATAGCAGTTTATTTTCTAGCAAAAGGGAATTCACTGCTGGTCCGGTGCCGAAAGGGTTTCGTGTTGATACGCGGCTATCCAAGGTAATGTTGGGTTTTATCAAACTAACCAAATGGGAGGTTTTAATCAATTTGTTGAGTAGGTAAAAATCTTCACCCGCACTGCGCTTTGGAAATCCTCGCACCATTGCATAATGCGGTGCACTGATTGCCACCGCACTACCCACAGTTTGAAACCCGAAAGGTGATCCAGCATACAGAAGCCCCATCTGATAATGAAACAAATGACATTCGTAAAGTAAGTGGTAAAGGTGTGTGAGATGACTGGCTGCGCTTTTCAGGTTATTTCTATGTGTAAAAGGATAAACTAGGGCGGCNGCTTGCCTGTTCTTGGTCGTTTCTATCTGCTCGTCTATTTTAAAATAATCATCGGGGAGTCGAGCATCGGCATCGGTTGAGTGTATCCAAGGGGAGTTGAGTTTTTGGTGATGGTATAGGTAACACGCTATATCGGCACCTATTTTTCTAGCTAAGCCCACTCCTTGTTTTGCTGGGATTAACTTGTCAATGCGATTTACGACTAACACGTGCAAAGGCCTGTCCTGTGCGCATGTATCGATGTTGAATAAACTGAGATGCTCCTGTTGCCAAAGTTGGGTTCCGTATTTGTGGATGTAATTTAAGTTGTGTCTGGTCTTATCCATGGCTTCCGGAGATGCATCATCGGGACAATTCAGGATAATTACGGCCAGAAGACGGGTAAACTTTTTTGAGTAACAAAAATTATTATTGAAAAGGCGCTGAAGATAACTTGAATTTTCTTGGTATGCAGGGATGACGACACAATGATGATATTGAAACGAAGGGATATCCTGGAGGGATTCAATTTCATTTTCAGCATATTGTGCCAAGTATTTTTGAACTGCTCTATGGGTTTGATTATCCACTTTTGTTATAGCCGTTAGCGCTTGGTCTTCTATAATCATTGGTCTTCTATAATGATTGATCTATTGTCATTGAATAAGCTCTTCCAAATCACTCGCTAAAGAGATAAGTTTTTTCTTTAATTTCTTGCGTTGCCTCTGAGTCATCAGAGAGTCTATTTCTAGAAAAAGCATGGTCAATCTATTTTTGTTGAACGNGATTTTTTCATTGTATTCTGGTTTCCAATTCTTGTCGGGTTTGGCGAACAGGTCTGTAATGTCTTCCTTTATAGTGGCTATCTCTTGTCTTCTCCTCATAAGCGATTTAAAGTTTTCTTGCCATAACATTTTATGGGCTATTAACTCTTTACTTATAGGTTTGAAGTCTCGACTCCAGCTTTTTACCGCATCTTGTTGCTGACGAGTGAGTCCTCCTAGCCAGCGTTCAAGGTAGCGCTGGGTTTCTTTGCGGCGTTTGTTCCTTAGTTTTTTTTCAGAAATCTTGATATAACCTTTTTTAAATTGGGTGTTGTTATGGTCGAATTTTTTGTAAGTTTCGACTAGCTGAGTATCGCTAGCTGTCAGAAAAAGTTGCGCAATATCAGGAGCGATTTGTTTTGAAAGGGTACGACCAAACAGAGCGAGTTGTTCGTGTAACGTATCTATTTTATCGCTGGTTAAACCGTCGGTAAACTGATCCGCGGTTCTGCGTAAGAATTGAGCATAATCTGGTAATTGAGTCTGTCGATGCCAAACTAAGTGGTGTGATAGTTGTGTATTAAGGTAGTCCCTTTGCATATCATTTAGTGAAATATAATCCCCAATATACCAAGGGATCACCCAATCAAGTTGATTGTAAACGAACTTGACTGCACAACTACTTATGAGGATGCAAAATATAAGTGTATAAAATCGTTTTTCCATAAGCTATGAAATTAATTGATTTGTCGTTAAAATTTTTGAGCCTGAATGATTATCCTAGACACAGTGGTCTTTGGNGTTCAACTATNTGTTACTAGGATTATAGGCGACATCAGGTTAAATCTTTATAAAAACGGTCTGTTTGTTAGCCCTTTAGATGAAATGATATCGCTGGGCTTGAATTGTCGACTACTCTAAAGGGGTCTTTTTTTGAGGATAACATATGGCGAAGGTTGTTAAGCATACTTTGTTTATGCAGCAGGCGATCGATCTTTCACTTGAAAAAATGCTCGCAGGAGAAGGTGGGCCTTTTGGGGCCGTGATCGTGAAGGGTGGGAAAGTCATCGCGAAAGGTTGGAATCNGGTGGCAAGCCGTAATGATCCCACGGCACACGCTGAAATCATGGCGATTCGGGCTGGCTGTGAATATTTGGGGTGTTTTGAATTAAGAGGGTGTGTCTTATACACCAGTTGCGAACCGTGCCCTATGTGTTTAGGTGCTGCTTATTGGTCGCGAGTGGATAATATTTTTTATGCGGCCACAAAATATGATGCCGCAGAGATCGGGTTTGATGATGCGTTTATCTATGCGGAAATTGATAAAGACCCCAGGGATAGAAAATTAGGGACCGCGCAATTGATGCGAGAAGAAGCATTGGAGGCATTTCGCCAATGGAGGAAGAAAGAAGATAAAATTAGCTACTAAATTATCACGGTATTGTGTCCTTAGAAGTTTAATCGTTTATAATTCGCTGAATTTTCCATAAGCTTCTCGGCCAGATATGGATCGGGTTAAACGGGTTTGTTTGTATTGCTTTAACACTTTGGACTCGCGATATCGAATTTGCAGCAGAATGTGAACATAGCTGCGTTATTGGTAGGTGATTTAGGTTTGTATAATGATTGAACAAATTGNAGGAATGGCATTTCTGACTTTTATTGTAGTCACCTGTTTTTTCTTTTTTATCGGAGCCCTGATAATTTGGCTAGTAACGGCTTTGTTTGATAAAAAGTTGGTGATTTTACATTTTTATTCTTGTCTCTGGGCTTCGATTTATGTGTGGATAATGCCTGCTTGGCGCGTGAAGCATGAGGGCAAGGAAAATATCGAGAAAAAGACATACGTTGTNGTTTCGAATCATCAATCATTGTTGGATATCTTGGTAATCTTTGGTTTATTTTTTCCCTTTAAATGGGTATCAAAAGCTGAGATATTTCGCTTGCCGTTCATTGGGTGGAATATGTACTTGAATCGGTATGTGGGTATTAAGCGTGGAGACCGAAGCAGCATTGGCGAAATGATGAAGGAATCGGAAGCGCACCTTCGTCAAGGTAGTTCAGTTTATTTTTTTCCTGAAGGAACTCGATCCTTTAATGGAGAGCTAAAACCATTTAAGACTGGGGCGTTTACTCTAGCAAAAAAGCTAAAGGTGCCTTTGTTACCCATAGTAATAACCGGTACGACTAACGCGTTGCCTAAGCACAGCCTAAAATTCCACGGAAGACACGATATTTTGATCAAGGTATTACCGGAGATTTCACCAGAACAATTTTCCTCGATGAATGAAAATGAGTTAACTCACTATACCCATGCGATGATAGGTGAACATATCCCGAGTGGGTGATAGGCTAGCAGTTGCGGGCTGCGTTGCGCAACTGTGCTTATGTAGATCGTTAATGTAAATCCTTTCTGTAAATCATGTGAATTAGGTGGAGAAGTTTTATGGGGGGTTGGATTTTTTCCCTGTATTTTAAGGTGGTACTTAAAAGGCCTGAGATATTCACCGTTGTATTGCTTGTTATATCAGCAATTATCGCCAGTAACATTACTCATTTTGAACTCGATGCCTCAGCGGATTCACTGACTTTAGAGGATGATGAAGACGTAAGATACTACCGGGAAANGCGTAAACACTTCCCTTCTACAGACGATTTCTTAGTCATAGCCTATTCGCCAAACCGAGACCTTTTTTCAGACCAGTCTTTGGGCATACTTGCTGCGCTGCAGCACGACCTTCTTGAGTTAGAGGGTGTGGCCGCTGTGAACTCTATCCTTAACGTGCCCTTGTTACATGATCCCGATATGGAGTTGACGACAGTTTCAGACTATATCGTGACCTTGGAGGATCCCGGAGTAGATCGTAAAGCGGCTAAGCGAGAATTATTATCCAACCCGATTTATCGCAATATGTTAATTAGTCGTGATGCGAAAACCGTGGCTATTCAAATCGTTTTTGATTCAGACCCTGAAGCACGTAAGCTGATTGATCGCCGAGAAGACTTACGGGACAAACGGCGAGAAAGTAAATTGACCCGGGACGAAAAGCGTGAGCTTGATAGGGTGAGTCGTGGGGCAAAAGATGTTAATGCTCGTCGATTGCAGGTTCATCGAAATAATGTCAGTGCTATAAGAGAGATAACCTCACAATATCGCGAAAATGCGAGGATCTTTCTTGGCGGTATGCCGATGATCGTTGTTGATATGACCGAATACGTGCGCAACGATCTTAGAGTATTTGGTGGTGGCGTTATGGTGTTCTTGATAGTCGTACTCTTTTTCATTTTTCGTCGTCCTCGATGGGTCATCCTGCCTTTGTTCTGCAGCGTGGTGACTTGTTTGGTGATGACGGGGTATTTGGGTCTAGTACGATTCCCGGTGACTGTCATTTCTTCTAATTTTATTTCGCTCCTTCTCATTATTACCATCTCTATGATCATTCATTTGACCGTGCGTTATCGTGAAATTGCCAAGCTTAATCCTGATGCAGATCAGCAGGACCTGGTAGGAGAGACACTGAAGGCAATGGTATGGCCTTGCCTATATACAGCACTCACCACCATGGTCGCTTTTTTTTCCCTATTGGTCAGTGGCATCCGTCCCGTAATTGATTTTGGCATCATGATGTCGATAGGCATTGCCATTGCTTTTTTTATGGCGTTTACCCTATTCCCTAGTATTTTACTTATTTTGCAACGATCTAAAGGATATGGGGAGGAGGATGGGGATGGTAAACCGCTCAGTATGTACTTTGCAGATTTCACCAAAGCCTATGGGAATAAATTGGTGCTGTTATGCGTTGGGATTACGTTGTTTAGTTTTGTTGGCATCAGTCGATTGAGCGTAGAAAATCGTTTTATCGATTATTTTAAAGAGTCCACCGAAATTCATCAGGGCATGAAAGAGATTGATAAACAGTTAGGTGGAACGACACCAATGGACATTATTATTTCTGGTGTTGTGCCCGTTGAGATGCCTGTTGATGAGCTGTCTACTGATGAACTTGCTATTACTGATGAACTTGATATCGAAGATGACGATTGTTTTTTGGATGACGATTGTCTAGATGATGTTTATGCGGAGAGTACATTTTTTACTGTGGAAAGAGTGGCGAAATTCAATAGGATTCACCAATATTTAGATACCCTACCTGAAACGGGAAAAGTACTTTCTGTAGCCACTACCATGCAGGTGACTGAACGCATCAATGGAGCACCGCTGACTACACTTGAGCTCGCATTCTTGGATAGCATGTTTCCCGAGGAATTACGTAAATTATTACTTGATCCCTATCTGAATGAAGAGCTAGGGCAAGTGCGATTCACCATGCGTGTGATGGATTCTAATCCCGATCTTAACCGGGCTGAATTTATTGAAAAAGTACGAAATCACTTGATTAACAATCTGGGGGTGGAAGAAGATAAAATGCGTTTTACGAGCATGTTGGTGCTTTATAATAATATGCTGCAAAGTTTATTTCAGTCACAAATTGCCACCCTGGGAGTCGTGTTTGTCGGCGTTATGTTAATGTTCTGGTTGTTGTTTCAATCTCTGTCTATCGCATTGGTGGCTATACTACCCAATTTGTTTGCCGCCAGTTTTGTCCTGGGAATGATGGGTTGGATTGGTATTCCTTTGGACATGATGACCATCACCATTGCGGCTATCAGTGTGGGTATCGCGGTGGATAATACCATACATTATATTTATCGATTCCGAATCGAGTTCCCAAAGGATAGGAACTATGAAGCGGCCATGTTTCGTAGTCACCGCAGTATAGGCCGGGCGATGTACTATACATCGGTGACTATTATTGTGGGCTTTTCAATTTTAGGGTTTTCCAACTTCAACCCCACTGTTTATTTTGGTTTGTTTACTAGTTTGGCGATGTTTATCGCTTTGTTAGGCTCATTAACTTTATTGCCGCAATTGCTAATCATTTTTCAGCCTTTGGGTAAAAACGAAGCTTAGGCTTTAATGAGATTCTGGTGAAAAAACGTATTCTACTCTTAGAGGGTTACGAAGCGGCAAGCCATAAGGCTTGGCATCAAGGAATGACGCGCTGTTTGAACGAGTATGATTGGACGGTAATTGCCTTACCCCCTAGACATTTTGCCTGGCGTATTCGAGGGAGTGCTTTATCCTTTGTTTCACATTTTCGCGCAGCGTTAGAAGAGCCGTATGATCTGTTGATATGCACTTCAATGGTGGATCTGGCGACCTTACGAGGTTTGATCCCTAGTTTGGCTGAATGTCGTAGCATTTTGTATTTCCATGAAAATCAATTTGTCTACCCAGAAGGGCGCAATGTTAATTCATTATTAGACGCACAGATGGT
>JAESQG010000172.1 GCA_016765265.1 Pseudomonadales bacterium
ACCGACACCGACACCGACGGAGACGGAGACGGTATTTCAGATGACGACGAAACGAATATCTACGGCACCGATCCTAACAATGCGGATTCGGATGGCGATGGCCTGAATGACGGGGACGAGTTGGGTGCAGGCACCGATCCGCTCAATCCGGATTCCGATGGCGATGGCCTGTTAGACGGCACCGAAGTAGCCATTGGAACGGATCCGTTGGATACAGATAGTGATAATGATGGTCTTACCGACGGCCAGGAAGTCTCGCTAGGGACAAACCCAAACTACCCTGATAGTGACGGTGATGGTGTTGGTGATGCGGTAGATCCACTTCCAAATGATCCCGGCGTGACCAGCGGATACGCCGAAGATTGGCTACGAATGATTAGCGAAACCGCTTTGGGGTATGATCTTAGCGTCATCGACGCGAAGAACGGCAATGCTGCGAAGGGCAGACGAAACGCGCTTTCCAATAAGCTTAGTTCTGCGGCAAATGCGATCAGTGCAGGAAACTATGAGCTTGCTTTGGATACTCTGACGAGCCTCCTGCAAAAGCTGGATGATGACAGCAGCCCGAAAGACTGGATGCTCCCAAGTCCGGAGAAAACGCAGCTTAGAAGTGATGTTGAGCAACTGATCTATCTGATTGAACTGTTGTAAGACTGTTAGCCCATAAAAAGACGCCCCGTTAGCAGCTGCTTGCGGGGCTTTTTTTGTTATTAACCACCGTTTTTACCTAACCATTAAAGCATTTAGTAGTGTCGCGATTTTAAAACCCGAAAGTAAAATTGTTCGGCAGTCGACAATCTCACGCTACAGATAGCAACTTAACCTCATGGAACAATGACCGTGGGTACCGCGTATTTTATATCTGCATCAAACTTAAACTCAGAGTGAATGCAGTCGGTACTATTATTATCACCCGTGGTCACAAACTGTAGCTCGTGTTCATTTCTTTGGATATCCAAAGCCATAACTTCCTCCACGGTTCGATTCCCCAGACTAACAGTCATGCTGCCTTGGGTCTCTGACATAGGCCAGCTACAAACCGAACTATCACCAAGACAGAAATCGGTCTCGTCTTGCACCTGCCAACTATTGGCGACAATGTTTTCCCAGTCATAAAGGGGCAAATTATTTTCGCCGATACTGTCCAACATCGGGATAAAATTGTCGTAGGTCGTGGCAAATACAACATCATTGAGGGTTAGTAAAAAGTGATCATCGTAGAACATATCCTGATTCGCTTCGCTTGATAAATTCATATCACACAAGACAGCGCCTTCCGGTAAGTTAATTTGCAAGACCTGCTCTCTCCTCGCTCTGAAATACAAATCAAGTTTTGACAAATTACCGTTGACACCCCAATCGCAAGTATTTTGCTCCTCTGGGAAAATTAATCTGCGCGCCTGATTAACGATTTCATAGTCAGCCGAGTTACCGGAACAGATATCAGTAACTTCAGTAACCGGCACTTCGTTTTCCGTTCCTCCGTCTGTACCACCATCTGCTCCACCATCCGTTCCTCCGTCTGTACCACCATCTGTTCCACCGTCAGTACCACCATCCGTTCCGCCATCCGTTCCACCGTCAGTTCCACCATCCGTTCCTCCGTCTGTACCACCATCTGTTCCACCGTCAGTACCACCATCCGTTCCTCCGTCTGTATCACCATCTGTTCCACCGTCAGTACCACCATCCGTTCCACCGTCAGTACCACCATCCGTTCCGCCATCCGTTCCGCCATCCGTTCCGCCATCCGTTCCACCGTCAGTACCACCGTCAGTACCACCGTCAGTTCCACCGTCAGTTCCACCATCGGTATCTGGATTAATTTGCGTTCCAGGATCGTTACACACTATAGATCCCAAATCATTGGGCGCGTCTACGTACTCAGCGTCAAAGGCATCGAAGGGTAAAAAGTGACTTTGATTAGGCAGTGCTATGGCAAGCTCGGTATAGATGACGTTCTTTTTTGCTCTTATCACTGGCAGCCTTGTATCATTCCTCGGATCAAACACCCAGACACCGTATTGCGCATCCACATCGCCGCTATTATCAGTGTCACTACAAAAAGAACTTACGCCTTCGTCTTCCGTTAAACACTGAGACCAACTGACTAACAGCCGGTTTGTACCGTCACGATAAGGCCACAATGCGCTATACCAGCCGTGCTCGGAAAGTTGATTTGGATAAATATTTATTTCATCATTGGTCATTGATCGCGGCGAAATGTTAGCGAAAATAGTCGTACTAACATCGCCACTATCGGTAGGTGCCTGAAGTTCTAATATATCACCGCCGGAATACTGATTAAACTCGTGCCTAATCAACGCCAGCAACTGCCCACCGCCCCCTTGTACAACTTTATCCAACTGTAAAAACTCTTCGTCAGAAGCTGCAACCGTTACCGTCTTGTACAATTGCTGCATCTCCGTGCCATCAGTATTTATTCTAAATAAGGTGTAGTGATTCTTTGCAAATAACGGCCCTAATTCGCTAGGCTCTGACAAAGCACACTTGATCTCATCAGACCACTGGGCAGGTGCATTTAATCCACCGGCTTCAACAATAAAAGAGGCTGGCGCTATAGTATCGATATCAGCCGCACAGTTATCCAATACTTCATAACTGCGAGACCAACGAACGAATGCAATCCGTCCATCGGTCAATGTCGCTAATTTAACATCGTGATTTTCACCATCAGTGATCTGTAGGATATCACCGCCAGTTCGTGTCATAGAATGTATTAAGGATGGTTTTTCCGGAGATGCAACTTTATAACATCCTATGGCCTCCAACTCTGACTCTGACATACGGCTAGCCACAGTCCCCGCCGCACGATCTGAGGAAAACAATATTTTTCCATCCTCACCATAGGCGGGGCTAGTATCCTGGCCCGCATTGGCTAGTTGATCATCCTCGATAAAACGTAACAGAGCGTCATTTACAAAATCATACTCATAAATATTCCAGCTGTGGTGGGACTCAGAATTTAAAGGGCCATGGGCGGCAAACAACAAATATCGCCCGTCCTTTGATATAGAAAGATCCTTAACATCATAGCTATCGGAATCGAAATAAGGTTGAAGTATATCGATGACTCTGGCATCCGCCGATACTGAACTTTGCACATTCAGTATCGCGCCAGAATTAAAATCGTAAGGCGACCTCATATCTAGAGGTGTTTTTCCATTGTCGATAATACTGGAAGCGACCGCTATCTCACTGGTATCACTCAAGCTGCGCTGGACATAAACAAAGGGCGTATCACTCGACAAGCTTTCATCAAACTCTTGAGCTGAGTCGCCACTATCCCCCGCTCCGCAGGCCACCAACCACAAAGGTAGCGTCATTAAAAACGCGTACCCGAAGCGCCGAATATTTATTATATTTATAATGTACTTCATAATTCAACTCTCATTATTCTATCATCAGAGATAATTATGACGCTTTTAAAATAGATAAAATGGACCTTTATCACATAACCAATGGCTTTATTTAAAGGTTTTTCAAACTGTGATCTANTCGTCCTATGCTNTGTTCATTCCGACTTAATGAGGTAAGAATACAAACTTATATTGCACTGCGGTTGCAGCNACCGCAGCCGCACCAAACCGAATGCCGTTTATTTTCGCCAAAATATTTTGTTCCAAATCGTTAATACCTAACTCACTCAGCACTAACCGCAAACCTGTTATTGAGCCATCCGCTTCAATAACAAGTTGAAACATAAATTTACCATTTAATTCGGGATGCCGTCTGAGCGCTTTAGTATACAAGCCATAAACACTTCCTTTATATTGCTCAAACACTTTTCGGATACTTTCCATATCCCTAGTTCCCTCTGGATCCGAACCGTATTCATGCTGCCTTCCGCTGGGAAGATCAATCCCCTTTATCGGGCTATCCACCTCTATGGATTGATGCGCAATCAAAGCCCCACCACTATTACCAATAGTCACATGGTCAACCTCGATACCTCCACTGGATTTGAAAGCGGTCTTCTCGCCCAATACTGATCTGGTACTTTTTTTGATTTTCCCGGTTTTGGAAGTGAACACATTTTTATTGGTTAAGGTCGCTACCTGCAAAGACCCTCTTAGTGCGCTTAGCTGCTTAGCAAAACCTGCAATCCCNACTTTTTCAATTGCCGACGTACTCATAGATCGAGTCTTTTTCGCCTGTTTNTTTGCTGTTGCTCTCGCGCTAGATTTTGGTTTCGATAGTGCTTTNGGTTTCGCGGAAACAACTGGNTTTTGTTTTTCNGGTACAACGACTCTATNCAATATCAGNNTTGTTTTTACGGTTTTTATATCATCCTGNTTATAGATATTTTCAAAAACCGGCAACCAAGGAATCATTAGAAAAAACACCAACAAAGGCACCGACACCTTTGCNAACACCTTNCTGAATTTTTGTTCCTGTTCGCCATCAACACTCCAAGGGAGCTTTAGTTCTGGTGAAAGAGGCAGTACGATGTCTGACATTCAGTAGCCCTCCGGCCCGCTTCTTGATGCTATTGCACCGGCCATTGAATTGATGCTAGCAACTTGATTTACTGCCAGGGAGATATCTCTAAAATCACTTTGACCACAGGTGGCCATCACCGATTTTAACAAGGTATAGGAGACCTGTTTATCGCCCATGATTGTCACTGATCTACCGTTGACTTTTTCGTAGCTATTTTTCTCACCGCGCTTCTCGCTATAGTCTGCCAAGGCTTGCGCTAAACCATCGATGTTTTTATCAGGCGCCTTCAGCACCTCTTTGGTGGTTGCCACTTGCACCTCTCCAAGCATGATGCTGTCTTCGCCAATCAGCAAAATAAGATCACCACCCATTGCGCTACTAGCAGTGGAATCAGGCAGTTTAACAAATTCCGCCTTTTCAAAATTCTGATTATCGCCGGTATTTAGCAACAAAAAGAACACTAATATAGTAAAAATATCCATCAGCGAAACCAAGTGTAACTTAGCCTCAAATTTTCGATTTCTATTTCTTTTTTGTGCAAATGATTCCATCATAAATTATCAACTCGCATCACCCAGAGATATCTCTGGGAATAATTCAATTTCAACTAAGCTCGCGGTTATCACTGCCTTATAGGATTTCACCACGTCCATGGTGGTCACCAAGTTCTGATAATCCACCTCGCCCTCTGATCGAATAAGTACATCCCGTTTATCCACCAACTCCTTCTTCAGCTCCTGCATCACCTGAGAGAGTAAGGTGTAGTCCTGTATTGTCACGCCACCCACTACAGTAGCGGGAATCTCTTTTACGAGAACTTCCGCTGGATAATAAACAGAAAATCCTGTGTTTTTCACCACTACTTCTAATTGTGACTGATTCTGATCACTCACACTTCCACCACCACTTAATTGGGGTAAATTCAACTCCAACACCGTGACATGGGTAAAGGTCAGCGATAACAATAAAACCGGCACCAACACAATCATCAGATTCATAAATGAGGTGACATCCAGCTCTGCTTCATCCAAAGGTTTTCTTTTAATTTTAAAGCTCATTACAGCAACCCACTTGTCCTTAATATCCGACTATCGGTGTACTACTAGGAGTAATACTTGTTGANGGAANACTTGTTGATGGAANACTTGTTGANGGAATACTTGAAGGGTCAATAGGTGATGAGTTAGCAGATAATTCACCGGTATCAGAAGATAAAGAAACCGCGTGAACATCGGCAGACTTAATAGCGCGATTAAGTGTCATTACGTTGAGAAACTTAACCCCTGCCATCTCCAAACTACTCACAATGGCCGTGGTTTTATTTTGTAATACGGTATGCATCACTAATAAAGGTATGGCCACGATCAAACCGAACGCAGTGGTATTCATCGCTACGGAAATGGAAGACGACAATAAGGCAGACTTCTCGGCAGGATCAGCATTAGCTACCGCCGAAAAGGCTGCAATCAATCCTACAATGGTCCCGAGCAAGCCTAATAAGGTTGCCACATTCGCTAACATGGCGAGATATCCAGTGCGTTGCTCCAAATTAGGTAGCGCTTCCAGCACACCTTCACTCATGGCGTGCTCAACATCGCTACGTTGCTTTGATACCTTCATCATATCTAAGCCACAACCGATGATGCGTGAGATGACGGTATGGTCGTCACGCGTAAATAAGGTCATTTTCTCATGGTCATTGGTGCGTAATAGCGGTAAGAATTGATCAAAAGATTTTACATTCCTATTCCGCTCCTTTAACAGAAATATCCACCGTTCGATACTAATGGCCAAGCCAATGGTTAGCACCGCTGCGATAGGATAGATAAACAATCCACCTTCTTGAAAAAACTGAACGATCACACTGTAAATATCCACTATATTGCCCTCATTGGGATTATGATAATTTTTAGTTTACTAACGGTTTTCTACATTCATGTCGCTATACACACGAATGGAGCGAATAAGAACATCTCTATCCACTGGCGCCAACGTGTTATCTAATCGCCCGTCTATGCTCCGATAAAGACGATTGGAAACACCCACCCCCTGCCAAGGAATGAAATAACTAACAGGAGGTTGCTCCTTATCCCCCACAAATGTACTTTCTAAGCTAATGGAGCCATTTTCTCTATTAGCACTTGCACTGGCATTAGCGGTCACTAGCACCCATCCGAGCATCAACAGACACAGACCNNTCCACCTGGTTAAACTCATAAACGATTACTCCNTAGTACCAGCAACGGCCACTTGCCGAGAACTATNGGTTTTATTATTGCCAAAGATTGCCCCTTCGCNCGCATGCTTCNCGATAAAACTTTTCTCAAATCCGGTGCGTTGCTTTATGTCAGCAAACCACTCACCAGCTCTCTTATCACGCCCCTTAGTCAGGAATTGGTAAGCTTCCATGTGTTGCTGCGCTTTAAGTGGATTATTCAAATAATTATCATAAAGTATGGCCAAATTGAGGTGTGCCTCTGGGAAGTCACCCCACACTGCTAGCGCCCGAGCATAGGTATTTTGTGCCTGAATAAACTCACCCTTTCGCCGCTGCGCCGTGGCTAATCCAATATAAGCATTTACATTATCGGGGTTAATCACTAACGCTTTCGAAAATACTTGTATCGCTACCGCTAGCTTATCTTGCTGCATTGCGATCTTGCCTAGCATGACCCAAGGGCCGGCTAAACCTTTGTCACTTTGGGTCAGTTCTGTGAGCAATGTAGTTGCCTCTTCATATTGCTGCGCTTTAAAAGCTCTTCTTGCTTTTATAAATAACAAAACCGACCCTTGTTCAATCACTCTCTTGTTACTCAAATAGGGGTTGGCCGAGGGGATATAAGAGACGAGATAGCCGGATTCATTCAGTGACTGTTGTGGTACATACTGAACTGTTGGCAACACTAACGCTCTCGTTACCGATTCAGCTATATCATTGTGCTTAGCTTGTTTAGCGGCAGTGGATTCTTCAGGACTCATCAAACCCTGGTGAGCACAACCCGCTAGACTCAGCAATGATAACGCCACCAGACCTCGAAAATATTTACAGAATCTCATCTCCATAATTAGCCTCCAATTCAGTTTTGCTGTAGCGAGCAGGCGACAAACGCGACATGGCGCTGTAACTCTGTTTGATCCACTGGTTAAATTCACCATCCCACGCTCGCCCCACATTGCTTTGATGAACATCTGTGGCTAGCTGTAAAAAGGGTTCCGTTTGTTCTTGAATAATAGTGGCGTATATTTTCAGATCTGCTTTAGCTAAACCCTTGGGCCTAGGAGATTGGGATAGGTCATTGGCAAAGCGCTCATACAAATCTCCAATTTTATAACTCGCCATGGTGACAAATTCCAGAATTCTATAATCTGCTGCCATTTGATAGCGAGTAGTGGCATCTTTTAACGCTTTATTTTTTTTCGGTAGACTAATTTCAAGAGGTAGCCTCAATTTACGACGTTTAAATTCCCAAGAAAAATAATCTCCGTATTGAATATTAGCCCACGCTCCCAACCAGCGACTGCGTTCAGTACGAAGATCACCGCCCTTTTTATCACCGTCAATAACGCGTCGCAACCAATAAAGATGACGTGTTTTGTCGTCTATCTCGTTATAGATTNGNGCNAGCTGATAGCGGGCCTCCATCCGATTATCGAAAGGCAACTCATACTCGTGGGCGTATTGCTTAAAGTAGGTAATTGCNTTTTCGTTTTGNGCATCTTTTTTATAAAAGCCTGCTGACAAAAATAGGGCATCCTGTCTAATGGCTGGATTAGGGTCGTTTTTGTAGAGCGCTAGATAGTGATCCGCCGCTTGAGACCAAGCCTCGCTCTGCTCGTAGGCAAAGGCAAGTTTTCGAGGAAACTCCAGCGCCAACTCATGTTTTGGAAACCTTTTGTTTAACGCCTCTAACTCCTTAATCGCGCGGCTCCACTCCTGCAATCCCAGCAATAAAGTAGCTGCGTCATATTGTGCGGTGATTCGGGTAGATGATTTAGGTGCAATAACTTTAAGTGCCAATAACTGATCCACTGCTTCAAGCTTAAANCCACCANCGNTCATTATTTCGGATTTTTTATAGATAGCTGCCGCTAAACGCTCGGTAATCTGCTGGAACTCATCACCGCCTGCCTTAACCAGTTTTCGCTGTAAGGTATATTGGGCCTCTGCTTCAGCATATTTTTCTTGTTTAAAATACGAATGCGCCATAATTCCTAATGCTGTTTTTCTCAAAGTCTTATCCAGCGTTTTATTGCTATTGATTAAAGCGAGAGAGACTTTGATTGCCTCGTCATACCGATCTAGTCCAAACAAATACTCTGCCGCGCTGGTTAATACAGTTGTAGAACGTTTATCNTTGTGGAAATGCTCAGCAAANCGCAACATNCTTTCTACCGCTTTTTGTTGAACTTGTTTTACCGTAGAGTCANTGGCAGCGGACTCCAAGTAAAATCTATAGGACAAAATGGCAGCGTAACCTGCGTCAGCTCCCCGATTGCTNGCACCCTTTGTAGGAATTTCATAAGCGACTTTCTCATAGGCCACTTTTTCATAGGCCACTTTCTCATAGGCCACTTTCTCATAGGCTATGATGGCTGCTTTGTATTCGCGCGCGGAGTACCAAGCTTCTGCTTTCATATAGGTCATGTCAGCGACCATTGCATCTTGAGGAAAGGTATCCATGTACTCTTGATAAAATTTTGCTGCTTTGCCAAATGACGTGATAGCTAAGCTGTCAAATTTGCGGTATTTCTTAGATTTTTTTATAGCATCTCTATTAACGTTTTTCTTGGAAGTCATTGCTTTTAACTTCTTTTGAAAGGTTTGTCCCTCATGATGATAATGTTTAGCAAGCTCATCTATATAGAGCTTTAGATCTGCTTTAACTTCATCACGAATGCTCCCGGCGCCCTTCCCCTTGCCATTAAATTTCGAGTGCAGGCCATAATACTCTACAAACCGTTGTTTCTCGGGTAAAGCTTGTTGCGGAAATCCACCTTTAATATAGGCATTTATCAGCTTGCTGTGTAACTTGTGTGCCATAGGGGACGCTGTATGGCGGGTGACAAACATTCTATAGGTATGGGCGGAATCCTCAAAACGCTCCTTCTCTAGGTAGAAGTCCCCTAAGTCCTCATAGATCATCCAAACATAATCCTTTCCCTTTAGCGGCTTCATATTTCTAATTTTTTCCGCCCCCCCGATATTAACCAACGCCAAGGTCATAGAGTGCAGCGTATCCTTTATAAGGGGCTTTTCAGCGTTGCTCAAGGACCCCTTTTTATCTACCAATGCCGTTAAGGCGATGGAAAAGGATTTTAAACTGTAGTCATAGTCTCCCAGCTTATACTGCGACCATCCCAGCATGTAATGCGCGTTGATATTCAATTTCTTTAGCTTGTAGCGGGTTACGGCTAAATACGCTTTATTAGCCTCAGCGTATTTATTATTGTTAAAGTATATATCGCCCATACGAAAGTAGGCTTCTGCCACATGTGGGTACTTAGGGTGACGAGAAGTGAGTTGTTTCAGCATTAGCAGCGCATCATCCTGCTGGCCTTCCATATCATAGGCTTTTGCCAGCTGATAAAGGACTTCTGCATTGTCCGGCGAATTCGGGTATTTTTCCAGAATATCGGTGTAGGATTGAATCGCTTCGGTATAGTAACTCTGACTTGGCTTTGCAGTGATTTTAGTTTGGTTCTCATCCCCTTCCAGCATGTAGACTTCCGCTACCCGTCGNTTGATTTGNTCTTTTAANTACTGATCATCCACCAAATCAATAAGCTCTTGGTATTCTTCCCTTACGTCTTGNTGNGTTATNTTATTAAAATTAAAATCGGTTTGTCTTTTTTCAACCTTTTGCAAACGACCAATTGTCCCTTTCTCCGCGAATAAACTACACCCACCCAGAGCGCCACACAGCACACAATAAAATAGCGTTCTACTTACTCGTTTTATGTATAACGCTTCCATTATTCGTTTTTTCATTGGTACCTGATACTCACTCGATTAGTGTTCTATTTGCACTATTTTACTTGTNCTATTTTATTCGTGCTATTTTATTTGCNCGACGTTAGGTGTAAAGGATTCGNGATTATTGGCTGTTTCTAGCGTGTTAAGTGTATCGTCATACAATCTGGCCTTAGCTAACCGAGCNTGAGCCCAGTAATATTTTATNCGATCTTCATGCTGATCAAGTTCATTGCTCACTACTTTTCGCACCACCTTCTCTAATTGACGGATATAGCGATTAGTCTCTTTCAAAGCAGCATCCGCCCTTTGNTGCACCCTCTCCACTTTGCTACGATANACAGCAGGTTGAACGTAGGGGGTTTTCACATTACCCAATAATTGTAGATTTTCATTAATNGAAAATAGTGCNCCACTGGTTATCTTCATAATGCTTTCAAAGCGTTTTTGATCGATCAAATCCAAGGTTTTTGTATGCAGGTTCAGTTCAAGACTTTGATCGTAGAATCGTTCATACCGATCAATATGGGTGTTAATTTTCTGCTGTATTTTCTGTTCAGACCAACTTAACACCTTATTATTAAGCACTACCGTATGTTGGCCCTTCTGTTGCTGCCAATAGCGTAGGTTTTTTCTAATAGCGTAAAGATCACCTAACTCTCTTAATGATTCCTGAAAGGAATGACTAGACAATAGGTCCAACAAAAAAGGTGTTAAGTTATCGTAATCAACACTAGGTTGCGTCCCGTACCAATCAGAGTCTTCCATCACCGCTTCTAAGTTGCTAACAAATTCTTCTGGCACATCTGTTTTTTCGATGGCTACTCTCGTCTCTTCTAGGACAGTAAGCCCTCGCTCATACTCATTGACTGCCAAGATATACTCTTTAAGTGCACCTCGTTTATCTCCCTGCAACTCATAGATATGGGCTAACAACACTTTCGCTTCCTGTACTTCGGGAAGTGAGATGGAACGCTCTGCTAGAATTTTTAAGGCGGGTATGGCTTCGTCAAATTCCTTCATCTCTATCGCATTCCAACCATAGGTAAGCAACGCCCTGTTGGAATACAAGCCGTTGGTTCGGATTGTTTTGAGATAAGACCANGCATTCGGTAGATTACCTCCCTCGATGGCCAAGAGCGCCAGGGCATGTCTTGCTCGANCAACCAGAACCCGTAGCTCCTCCTGGTTGTTTAGCATAGAGTCGGGATAGTTGGCTATTGTCCTCAAATTAGCATTCGCACTTGCTAGGTCTCCCGCCCTCGCTTGATTGATGGCAAGATTAAAGGTCAGGAATGGTTTCAACGCGCTAGGCTGGGAAGATCGATCAAGATAGTCCTGTACGATATTGAGATGTTCGCTATTCATATTGATCAACATCGATAAATAATGATATTTCGATTGCAGGCCATGCGGAAGTTGACCATTCACTTTTATCAACGTAGCACTCGCTTTCGCCAACTCATCTCTTTGATAAAACATTTGCGCTAGGTAATACCACGCTCGGTTTCGGATTTTGTCCTCAGTGGTCGCCGTTAACAAAGTATTGAATATAATTTCAGAGTCGTCAGCCAAGCCGTAGGAGAGCATCATTCCCCCTTTAAGAACCTCCGCCGCCTCATCATTATCTAAGACATCATCTACGGCAAGAATATACTCATACTCCACTAAAGCTGAAAAGTAATCTTGCTGGTAGTAGTCATANAGTATCACACCGTATTGAAGGTCTTTAAGAGACTTTGCCTGAGTAGCCGACATGCCAAGAACTGCACTCACTGCAATGGTGAACATCAATATCGAGAAACGCCAAATAATATTTCTTATCACCTGGCTCACCACTGCTTCACTGTGAATACGGGTTCTTTCGCTAACTCATCATCATTAACGGCCAACTCAAGAAATTGACTCCCTCTGCCTTTGTCGAACTCCAACGTAGTAGCTCGCTTGTAAGGGCGCCCGTTTGGACCAAGACCGGTGAAAAATGCAGTGACGTTGTGTTTGCCTTCACTCAAGTTAGTGACATGGAGCTTCTGAACACCACCACGAGATAATGCGCTTCTTTGACGATTGGAATACACATGACTGGTTACCATTTTATTGTCTATTTTTAGTTTGACGCTTTCTATGGTAAAAAACCGGCCTGCATCCAGAGATAAAAAGACGGTATATTTTGTGCCAGATGGAAAGAGAAGTGCCTCCTCTATCATCCTCAGATCTCGATTCAGGGCCACTACGTTTTTCTTCAAACCCTGTATCTCTTTAGATATTTTTTTTACGATCTGGGTGGACTCTGATTGAGTCTGGTTAGGGGATTTGATTTNAGCTTGATTGGACTTAGCAGCGANGACCGGTCCACTCACTACCAANAAGCACACGGCCAATATTAAGACTTCTGTTATTTTGCATTTCATTGACTTTCGAAACGACATTCGAAACGCCTCCGCGATGTTGTGTTGCACTAATCAAACTATTTTTGCTACCTCCTTGTAGATCACTAGGACTGATTTCTATTTTCAAGCCACTCAGTAATTATGTTTCAAATTTTCTTCCGCTGCAGAATAAAATCACAGAAATCGTACCGGCGTCACAACTAGCATGTAGTCTTAATAAGATAATGCGAACTACTTCAAATTGAAATTGATAACCGTAACAAACCAGAAACTTATAGATACACTATCACTAGGTAGTTTGTTGAATTTTAAATAACACCTGACGAGTTATTGGCATTTATCTGCCTATACAACTGTTATTTTTATGACGGCCATATAAGTAATTTTTATAAAGCAAACCGTAAAACGTGCGATCGATAGTACTTTTTTTTAATTTTCACCTTTATAATAATGGACAAGGTCCGATATTTTTTATCTGTGTAGAGACACTAATAATGACAAAACCAATTCTACCTATTTTAGTCGGAATATTTTTTTCCTTCTCCCCGCTATTAGCGATAGCCGGATTAGACGGAGGGGAAGAGATAAAGCCAATTAAGATTATCGATCCAGTCATAGAACAAAGTCAGATACACGAAGCCGTTATTGATACTGAATCTTATGAACTAGGCAGCTATGTTGGCACATTGGCGGTTGAAGAATTTAGTGCCAACACGGTTGTTGGTTTCACCGGCTCCTATCATTTAGCTAACCGAACACTGTTACAGGCTAATTATGTGCGTAGCGAGGTAGGTAAGGCCACTTTTGAGGAAATTCTAGATCGATCATTTCTGAAGGACAGTGATCGGCGTTTTAGCCATTACAACTTATTGGTGGGCTACAACTTGTTTCCAGGCAAATCCTTCTATGGAACAAGATATAAATTTCATTCAGGCATTTATCTGCTGGCGGGTGGCGGCATAACAAAATTTGCAGGCAGTTCGAGCTTTACCCCGGTTATTGCCAGCAGCTATCGGGTAGTCGTTACAGATTGGCTAACTTGGAGTATCGACTTTAGAGACTATATGTTTAATAGGGAGTTTCTAAACGATAAAAGACGAACACATAATATTGAGTTGTCGAGTAGTGTGAATTTCTTATTCTAAAGAGGTTGTAACCACAGGCGCTACAGATAATACCTTAAAACAAAAAACTAATTCCCGTGGAAATTTCAATATTATGGGTAGTCTCATTTTCCCGCAATAGACCGGACTGATAAATATGGTCCTTAAACTCAACAGACCAAACCAA
>JAESQG010000173.1 GCA_016765265.1 Pseudomonadales bacterium
GAATGCCTGAGCCGCAACAATGACTTTGAAGTGACGTTCAGCGCCTTCAGGGACGTTATGCTTGTAGCTTTCATTAATGACTTCTAGATGACTGGGAGACCAGGCTGCGGTAAGTTTTTGAATAATAGTGTCTTGGATGCTCATAGTGTCGTGGATGCTATCTGTCTCGGATGTTAATAGTGTCTGGTAATTAATGTCTTGGATGCCACCCACAGGAGGTAGTCAACAGATCAGGCTGACATAGTCAGCATCAGACTCTAGCATACATCATGAAATTGGCTAAAGGTTTGTGCCTATATGCCGATAAAATCTAACAGCACCTGGCTTATTCTTAATCAATAGGTATTATAGTAGCTAAAGCATTTAAGTAACCTGACATTAAGGAGGTAAATAATGCTTATTTATGCTCCGGACCAACTTCCGAGATCAATACAGAATCAACCTATCAAGCGTCAAACTGCTATCCAAAATGTAGCTCCAACCAAATTTGTGACAAAAGATAAAAAGCAGGAGAATTCCGAGTATGCCGGCGAGCGGCGCCGGCATCGAGACCGCCGCGAACAAAGCCTAAAGATCGCAAAGGAACGCCGTCAAATTGATCGCCGATCAAGACATTTACGTACTCCGAAAAGAATAAGAATCTTTATCGACAACTCGGAAAACCCCACCGCGCCAGGCGCTAATCACGATCGAGGCGATATTATCAACGAAAAAGTCTAGGCGGTCACTATTCATACATTGAAATTTATTTTTCCACAAAAGTTGTGGATAACTTTGGGGATAATCTCGAAAAACGCGCCTCTATCCCAATAAGCACGCGGCCTCCCAGCAAATCGGTGAGCTTCTAACCAATTCAAGACTCCTTTAAAATCAATCAGTTATCACAGCCTACTTAAAAAAACCCATCAAACCCCGAGTAAAAAGCCCTTTTTGTTACATCCCTACCAAATTGTGCATAAATAGTAGAGTCTAATTTTTTAAAGTGAAAAATAGTCTGTATATATAGACTATTTTGAGCGNCCTAATAATAGTTTTTTCTTACTAACAGCGAAGTTATTCCTTAGAAATAGCCTAATCCCCCCATTTTGGTATTAGATCATTACAGTGTTCCAAAAATATTTTAATATCGAGGCACCACGATTATCTAGTAAGCCCTATTTTTGACCAACCGCATTAGCTAAAAGCCACCACATTTGTTGTACGAGACAGTCTCAATTAGCCCGTTTTATTCATGACTGTATTACGGGGTTCTATTTTATTAAAAACCGTCCTATCCTTGAACTTTAAGTCTTAGCAGAGGTGGCATTTATTTGGAGAGACGAATACAATTCCACCCGCTTCAGCTGGCATTGGATCTATCAGATTCCTCATTATCAGCTGTAGGCTCAACGTCACAAGCGCGAACCGAGCGCAAACAAAGCGCAAGAGAGGAGATCGAACCCATGTCCAACAACAAACCTGCAGTACGAGTCACCGTCACCGGCGCCGCTGGCCAAATTAGTTATTCACTTTTATTCAGAATTGCTTCCGGCGAGATGCTAGGCCCCGATCAACCCGTTATCCTGCAATGCTTAGAGATTGCGCCGGCTCTTGAGGCATTAAACGGTGTTGCTATGGAGCTAGACGACTGTGCATTTCCCTTATTACAAGATATCGTCACAACCGACGATCCAAATGTCGCGTTCAACAATGCGGACTACGCCCTGTTAGTAGGCGCACGTCCTCGTGGCCCGGGGATGGAACGTAAAGACCTGCTAGAAGCAAATGCCGCGATTTTCTCGGTACAAGGAAAGGCAATCAACGAATCGGCAAACCCAAACATCAAGATATTAGTAGTGGGCAATCCTGCTAACACCAATTCACTTATTGCACAGCGCAACGCGCCTAAGATTAATCCTCGCCAATTCACGGCCATGACACGTCTAGATCATAATCGCGCCCTATCCCAACTTGCAGAGAAAACAGGCAAGACGATTAACGACATTCAGAAAATGACTATCTGGGGCAACCACTCTTCCACTCAATTTCCCGATATTTATAACGCTGTTGTTGACGGCGCTAACGCCGATGGATTGGTGGACGAAGCATGGTATAAAGAGACTTTTATTCCAGATGTACAACAACGTGGGGCTGCAATTATAAAAGCCCGTGGTGCCTCCTCAGCAGCTTCAGCAGCCAATGCTGCTATTGCTCACATGAGAACCTGGGCTCTGGGCTCAGCAGATGGCGATTGGGTCAGCATGGGCGTTTACAGTGATGGAAGTTATGGTATTCAAGAAGGCCTTATCTACTCGTTCCCCTGTACTTGTAAAAATGGTGACTGGTCCATCGTTCAGGGCCTTAAGCCTAGCGCATTCAGCATTGAAAAAATGAAAGCCTCCGAGAAGGAGCTACAAGAAGAGCGTGATGCGGTAGCACACTTGCTGCCGTAACAAACACTCGCTGCCCACAAAAACCTCTGAGAGAAAAAGCGTCTATTCGGCGCTTTTTTTATGCACCAACTTTCAGTGCCTCAGCGGAAACAATCACTCCATTGTTATCAGCGTAAACATACTCACCGGGGGTAAAAGTCACGCCCCCAAATTGCACGGGTACATTCAAATCACCTCTTCCCTGTCGATTACTTTTAATGGGAATAGTGGCTAGGGCCTGCACACCCAAATCAGTTTCATTGATTTCATCTACGTCTCGAATACAACCGTAAATGATAATTCCTTCCCATTCATTCTCNGCNGCTTNCGCTGCNANCATATCNCCCANCAAAGCNCAGCGTTNTGAACCNCCNCCATCNACCACCATNACNTTNCCNTTTCCAGGNTTNGCNACGTTTTCTTTNACNACNGAATTATCTTCATGACACTTTACCGTCACAATTTCTCCACTAANACAGCGCTTGCCGCCATAGTTGTTAAACAATGGCGCTACAACACGCACTAAGTCTGGGTTGTCATCACAAAGATCCGGCGTTACAAAATTCACTACTCTCTCCCATATTATTTAGGTCTATTATTTAGGTCTATTAACTACAGGTATTTCATTATTTCACGATACCTCAGTCGCTGAGCCCCAGACACTTCGTGAGAAACACCGGCTTGTGCTGCAGACACCATCGCGGCGCCCAAGTCCTTCGCTTCAATCACTGAATAGTCGGACAAAGGACCTACTAATAGCGAGGACAACTTCGCTGTCAACTTAAGTCCAATCGCTTCTGCTCTGCGAGTATCTTTGCGCTCACCCGCTAACAGCGACGGCTGGAAAACTGAAAAACGGCCAAATCCTAACTCTTCAATAGCCTGCTCCAATTCACCTTTAACTCGACTGTAAAAAATTCCTGATTTTGCACGAGCGCCGATTGCAGAGATTAGCAAAAAGTGCTCTGCTCTGCCTCGCTTACCCACCATAGCCAACCCTAAACAATAGTCAAAATCCACTTTACGGAAATTCGTTTGACTACCCGCTTTCTTGATTGTGGTGCCTAAACAACAAAACACATCGTCACAAACCAGATGAGATGTTTCACTCTCTATTTGTTCAAAATCTACGATTAGACATTCTAATTTTTCGTGCGTTAAAGTCAGGGGTTGCCGAGACAAGGCTATGACCTTTTCGTATACGGGGCTATTCAACAAGGACTGAAGACAATGTCCGCCCACCAAACCTGAGGCACCTGCTATTAAAGCAGTGCGCTTATTTGAACTGTTCATATTCATTAACCCCGAAATACCTGGAGTTGAATTGTATCTATTCTCAGGGATCGATAGCAACTGAATAGTTCGTCCAACACCTAATCTGGGAGTAAGCGATAAGAGATCAATATGCCGATCATCAAGGTATCAATCATCAAGGTATCAATCATCAAGGATCAATGTATCAATGTATCAAGGATCAAGGATCAAGGATCAAGGATCAAGGATCAAGGATCAAGGATCAAGGATCAATGTATCAAAGGATTGGAGTCTCCCGCTCCAGTTAAGATAATGCCATCAGGGGCTTTTCGTNGGCCTAGCCAAAGACGAAGCTTCGAATCCAGCTCATCCACATTCACGGGTTTAGATAGGTAATCATCCATACCTGCCGCCAAACAACGAGCCTCTTCCCCATCCATGGCATTGGCTGTCATCGCCACTATCGGTGTATGAAGCCCCGTCTCCTTCTCTTGATCTCTAATTTTTTGAGTAGTTTCATAGCCATCAAGTTCCGGCATATGACAATCCATTAAAATNAAATCAAAGGTCTTGTCCGCAATAATGCTCAGAGCCTCTTTACCGTTATCGACCACCTTAACGCCGTAGCCTAACCGAGTCAGCATACCCTTGGCCACCATTTGATTTACCTTGTTATCTTCCACTAGTAAAACGTTATAAGGATTCACTTCCCTTTTCTTAACAGTCTGTTTGCTAGAAATTTTTTCCATTTGCTCAAAATCAAATAATGACACTAGCGCCAAATAGAGCCCACTGCGCGTCGCCGGTTTTGTGACAAACAAAACTTTGCCAACCTTTCCTGCATGCTCTAATGCACCCGTACTACCACGCTGTATTAGAGTACTAAGAATAAGTTGCTTGGTATCCTTTAACACTGGATCCTCTGCAATTATTTTCGATAATTTAAAACTACCTACATACTGCAGCCCCATATTCAGCATCACCAAATCATAGCCACAACCTTCTCTAGCTGTACTTCTCAATACTTGTAACGCCTTATCATAACCTTCTATGGACTCAACCTGCATCTCCCAAGACTCTAACTCATTAGAAAGACCGCGCACCATTCCACTAGGTGCATCCACAATTAATACTTTTTTCCCTATTAATAAACGATGAGAATGTAAATGCTGTGCCTGCTGGGAGGATAACCGTAACGGGACAGAGAACCAGAAAGTACTGCCCTCGCCCTCATTAGTGATCAAACCGATTTGACCATCCATACATTCCACCAGTCCTTTACTGATGGCAAGGCCTAAACCAGTCCCGCCTTGTGTACGCGTACTAGAGCTATCCGCTATAGAAAACACGTCAAATATTTTACTCTTCATATCATCAGATACGCCAACACCCCGATCGCTCACATGTACCCGCAATAAACCTTCCGATTGGCCCACGGTTTGTAGATATATCTCTACAATGACTTCACCGCCCTCACTGAATTTGATTGCATTATTTATCATATTTTGGATAATCTGACCGATACGTTGAGCATCACCACGCACCCGTCCCGGAATGTCTTTATCGTAGACACAACTCAGTTCAACACCTTTGATGTGGGCTACTGGACTTAGTGTTTCCAGGGTCTCGTCAATACATTTGCGCAGATTAAACACATTTGAATTCAATAAAAACCGGCCAGAGGATATAGCTGAAAAATCCAATATATCATCAATCAAACGCAACAAAGACTCGCCAGCGTGAGTTGCCACAGTTTGAAATTCCTTCTGATTATCTTTCAACTCTGTATCACCCAGCAAGGACAGCATACCCAACACGCTATTCATGGGTGTACGAATCTCATGGGTCAAATTATTGATGAATTCAATTTTCACATCCCTTGCTTGTTCAGCGTGAGCCATTGTCACTTCCATATCTCGAGTCTTTTGCTCTAGATTATGAAGACCGGATTCTCCCTCCCAATACCTGCGATGTAAAAAATTATTTTGACTCCAGAGTACCGCAAAAAAGACGACAAACATGCCGCCAAACAGAGAGGAATAAATGGTGTTTAACGTGATAAAGGCAACTGCTGCGGGCAATAGAGTGATTGATAAATTAATTTTGTTCACGCGAAGGTAGCCTTTACAGGTCACATTTGATACCGCACACATGCAGGCAGTAAATATTACAATAATATAGGTGTTAATACTCAACCCGTAATAGGTAATGAGCCCCACTTGCAGCGCACTCCACACCACCGCATTAGCATAGAAAACAGTAAAAAACTCTTTCCGCCAGCGGGCGGGGCCTTTTGCATATTCCAGATCAAAACGCATCACCATCACCAGGCGTATCACCCCCAACAGCATGAGAATGACACCGGTAATAATAGTCAATTTGGGAAAATCAATATGCAAATGTCCGGGAAAAATAAGTGTGGCAAATACTAAAAAATACCCAGCTACACTAGGCAAGCTTTGCTGAGAAACCTCGAAATCCATACGTCTCAGTATTTTTCGGTCTCGTCGGAGCTTAAGTAACTCTTCTTCTTTCATGTGGCTACATCTACTACTTAATGATTTACGAATAGCTGTTATTAAGTGTAGTAAATAGTTTATTAACCTGCCTTATGGAGAACGCTTTCCATAAGGCAGGTAACACACTGATAAATATAAGCAATTGTTTTATTTGAAAACTTTAAGCTAGGAGTTTATAAGGATTTCATAAGGAGTTTATAAAATACGACTAAAACAGTCGATACATCAGTGCCTCACTATTTGCCCACAGAAGAGGCCTATTAGAAGTAATGGACAAGCTCAACTTGAACAAAATCGTCATTATCGAGAAAACTCAATTTAGAATCGAAATCAGAAAGCGCTTGGAGAGACTGTAAAGTATCTAATATCTGGTCGTTCAGAGCCCCGTTAAAAATATTAAGTAACTCTCCACCAGTATAATCAAAAAACAAACTGGCAAGGAACAACCTAGCCTCATCCGTAATTTCAGCCCCGACAAATAAGGGATTAGCTAGCAAACTATTAAAGGCGTCACTGAGATTATCATCAATAAACGGTCGCCCTTTTACGATAACAAAGGTTGACGAAACTTTTAAGGTCCACTCAGATCCCAAACGACGACTGGCTTCTATAATCGCTACTTTTTCATGTGTATCGGGGTCATAAAACACGCCCATTAAAGCACTGGTATCCTGCTCATCATTGGCCGCCCACCTAAACCCTAACGCAAAATCTCGCTCCAAAAAATGGGGCGCCTTCTTTGATCGGCTATCATAGACATACTCAAAAATAGAAGTGATATCGTGTCCCGTGCCAAACAAATCGCCAAACGTGTATTCCCATCCGGTTGAAACGGCATACCATCGCCCCCCTACTTGACCGGAAACTCTGACCCCTTCAGTTTTCCATATCAGTCCTTCATAAATAAATTCAGCCTCGAATCCAAGTTGATTTATTTGCTCGTAGACAGGAAAAAAAGCGGGGCTGACGAAAAAATCAAAATTAAAGCCTAAAGAAGGACTGCGGCTCAAACCATTAAATTCACTAATGGCGATTTCCCAATAATTGCCCACGGGCTGCTCCCAACGCATAGCAAAGTCCAGCCCCCTCACTAATTGATTATCAAATCGAGGATCACTATTGTCTACCAGTAGCGGTGTTCTTAACCGCCCGCCTTCTCCCGCAAAAGTAGTCTCCCTAAAACCACCCATGACGAATAAATCAAGAATCCCTTCTTCAAATACAAAAGAGGCATTAAGCATGGGCTGTCCCAATCTTGCATCGCCTTGCCCTCCTTCAATAGCATCTTTTTGATTAACAATGTCCACCAAATGGGTGAACTCCGTTTTACCCCAATAAACTGATGTCATCCCAATTCTGGTTTCCCACCAATCGCCCACATGGGTCCAGTAGGCGTCACGAACATCAAAGTGGGTCCGCTCTGAATCGCTTTGATCCCAGCGAAAAAAAGGTTGGAAAGTAAAGCTATCGATACCCTCTTCGCTCTCCCAATACACCTCCGGTTGATAATAAATGGATACACCGTTTTTCGCTTGCCCCTGAGCACCTGTTTCATTAAACGTGCGCCACTCATAGCCAATCTCATGATCCCACTCACCCAGATCCAACACAGACGCATTTAAGGGACTAGAGAGAAAACAGAAAGATGATAAAACGATAAAGGTGACAACAACCGAGTTACTGGCTTTAAGACGCATAAACGACACTCACTAATATGGGAATCATCATAAAATCAAATTTAAAAATGATGGCAACGATCATAACAATAACCACCCAGTCTTTCTTCTCATTTACTTCAAATAGCCTCATTGAACGGATTTACAGATACCCTACAATAGTAAATATTCAAACAATCCAAGCGATCTGTACATTAAAACCAGCCACTAGATCTTCTCGCTGCCTCAAGGACCCAACGCGGAACAAGGTTTGCCAACTATCCGTTATGTTGGTCAATTTCATAAAATAGTGATCCCTTATTTATCATTTCACAGCCCGAAATATCCAATAATTATCAATTCATTGCAATAACTTAAGGAAATTATCGTTTTCTTTGGTATTTACGTTTACGTTAACGTTAAGTTGCGGTAATTTACCCCACTCTAGCGCCACAATGCGGTGTCTCTCAATAATCCTCAAGTATCAGTATACAAACGGGGCCTTCATGGGTAATTCAACCACCTACACCATTAGCGACCTAGCCAAGGAATTTGATATCACCACCCGGGCTATTCGGTTTTACGAAGATCAAGGTTTGCTAAGTCCCGCCCGCCAAGGGCAAAGGCGGATCTACCACTCCAAAGATCATATTTTATTAAAACTTATATTAAGGGGAAAACGGCTCGGATTTTCACTGGCAGAAAGTCGAGACTTAATTGAACTCTATAACCCTATGGGCAACAATAGACTCCAATTACAAACGATGATCGACAAAATCGCCGAAAGAAACGAACAACTTAACCAGCAACTTCACGATATTAAAGTGATGAAAATCGACCTAAACCGAGCGGAGCAGCGTTGCCGTTTGGCTTTAGGAAAATTAGGAAAAACAAACGATGGCGGTTATCAAGTCTCAAATAAACACCAATAGTGAAAGTTTCCGTACTAATGCGGAAGCCATGCAGATTATTGAACAAGACCTACAAGACAAGGTCGCTACCATCGTTCAGGGTGGTGGCGTCAAATCCCAAGAGCGTCACCTCAGCCGAGGCAAACTGCTGCCGCGCGCACGAATCAAACTTTTGTTAGACGAGGGCTCTCCCTTTTTAGAGTTTTCTCAATTTGCAGCGTATAAGGTATACGAAGACAACCTTCCAGCCAGCGGTATTATTACCGGCATCGGCCGGATTCAAGGTCAAGAGTGTATTGTGGTCGCCAACGATGCCACTGTAAAAGG
>JAESQG010000174.1 GCA_016765265.1 Pseudomonadales bacterium
CAGCGATGCGCATATCGCACAAACAAGTGATATCACATCCTAAGCCCACCGCAGCGCCATTAACGGCAGCGATGACCGGTAACTCAATGCTACGAATGGCCCGGACGATATTATGCACTCCTATTCTGTATCGCCTGCGCGCATCAGCAGGTGACTGCCCACGGCTGCCTTTATCACCGCCGCGACTGCCCATGTTTTTAACGTTACCCCCTGTTGAAAAATGCTTGCCTGCACCCGCTAAGATGACACAGCGAACATCTTGATCGGCATTAATTTTATCAGCCGCTTGTTGCCATAACGGTATTACGCGCGGGTCCCCCAAAGGGTTACGTGCATCAGGTTGATTCATTGTTAAAGTAACAATGTGCTCATTTTTGGTGTACAACAATGCATCTTCGATCAATTCAGTCATGATTATTTATTCCATATAAAGACAAACATAAACCTGCTTGCTATCCAATTAAGGGAGTTGGATTCTCTGGCTCCGAATACAGCTTATGAATAGGGCAGTTGGTAACGCGGGGTTTAGTCTGCCACAAGCAGCCCCTAGAGTCATATCAGTCGCCTTGCTAAGACCGGTGAATACCTTGCTCAGGCCATCGGGGACGTATAATATGAACAGCCTATAAATATTATTGTTTGATCTCAATAGAACCTGATTTCGCCAGCTGCTGATAGTATATAAACTCAATTTTTAAAACCCACGGATGGAAAACAGTCTCATGAATACACTCATTCCCACTTTTTTAGGATCTGTTAATAGTTGGGAGTGTGATGAAAATGAACACCTAAACGTGAGATTCTACGTACAAAAAATGCAGCAAACTTTAGAGGCTGGTTTGTTGGAAGTTAATCTAGCCAATCAAGATACTCTGTGGGAAATCTGTAACAAAATTAGCGTGCAGCATATGCGTTTTGGTGCGGAGGCTAGGATCGCTGAACCCATTACTGGTTATTTTGGATTGTTATCCGTCCAGGCGGATGGGTTTAGCGCGCTAGTGGAACTTCGTAATACAGCAACCCAAAAAGTCATTGCTGCATTCAACTATGATATAGCGCATCCTTCATCAGATACGGATTTAACAACCGTCCCATTGCCTGACTACGCAGGTAGTCGCGGTGTACAACCGCAGCCCCTGCCTTATATTCATATATCGTTATCAGAATCTCATGAATATGGGTTTACCACTATTGGCAAAGGGATAATACAGCCGGAGGAGTGTTGTCCCCAGGGCTATCTACTACGGTGTCATTACATGGGTCGTAGTTCTGACTCCATTCCTAATTTGCTAATGAAGTTTACAGCAGAAAGTGAAGAGGGATTAAGTGGTGCAGGGGTCGCGGGCAGCGCAGTATTGGAATATCGAATGAGTTATTATTCTCCATTGCGTTTGGGTGATCGGTTTGAAATGCGATCGGGTTTATTACACCTTGGTGAAAAAATTTATCGCATGGCGCACCTGATTTTTAATCGTGACACTGGCAAGTTGGTATTAGGCTCCGAATCAGTGAGTATTAATATGGATCTCAAAACGAGAAGGTCTGTGCCCATTGCGCCTGCCCAGCGTCGCATAATGGCACCTTTGCTGCTGAAAGAAATCTAAATTACCGTGGACAGTTACCTACCTACAGTTACCTACCTATAGAAGGGAGAAGAAAATGCGATTAGAAAATAAATCAGTACTCATCACTGGCGCAGGTAGCGGACAAGGGAGGGCGGCCGCTATTCTCTTTGCCCAAGAAGGCGCGAAGATAGTGGTTTTCGACCGAGACGAAGCCGGTGCGAGTGTAACCGTAAAACAAATTCTTGCTAACAAGGGTAGCGCGCAATTAGCGGTTGGGGATGTGAGCAAAAGTGAAGATGTAAAATCGGCCGTGGCCCTCAGTGAAGAAGCTCACGGTGGTTTGGATGTTCTTTACAATAATGCAGCCATTTGGTCAGCGGACAATATTGATAATTACGTTACCGATTTAGAAGAAGAAAATTGGGATGCAGTCCTCTCCGTTAACTTGAAAGGATTATATCTTTGTTGCAAATTTGGCATTCCCGCTATTATTAAATCCGGTGGTGGGTCAGTTATCAACATCGCCTCTGTAGCGGGTCTGAAAGCCAGCCGCAGTCGCAGTCATGCCTACTCAGCAAGTAAGGGTGGCGTTATCTCTCTTTCGCGATCAATGGCGATCGCCTACGCAAGAGATAATGTAAGGGTCAACGTGATCTGTCCGGGAGGCGTTGATACACCCATGTTACAACCCATGGTCTCAACACCCGACAAGTATGAAAAATTCGCACAATCTCATCCGCTGGGGCGCATGGGGATGCCCGATGATATTGCGAAAGCAGCGCTGTTTTTCGCCTCTGATGATTCAACATGGGTCACCGGGGTGACCATGCCAGTTGACGGTGGTTTTAGCGCATCTTAAATCAGGTAGTTTTAATAAAAAGGGTTAGGGAAATATCATGAGTGATAAGGTGGTGACTGACAACAACGAAGAACAGCAGTTTTCAGAGGCGGTGGCCGTTGCAAACGTCCCCAGCCTGTTGATGACACTAGTGCAACTCACGGGACAAACTCATTGGCTCGAGGCACCCTATCGTCCTTCTCGGGGTCGAGGAATGGGAGACAATGACAGTGGTGGTTTGCCAGAAGCAATTCAAGAGGAGATACGGGCAGCAGCGCTAGAAGCGATTTTAGAATGGCGTGGCGGAAAACCCGTTGCTATTCCAGACCCGTCTCCCACCCAATTAGTGGAAATGCTCAGTGTGGCCATGGGCGAAGAGATCCCTGCGGAATACGGTGAATTTACTGCTGCCCAGTTAGGATATCGGCCGGTGCCCAAGGAAAAAATTTCCATGCCAGAAGGATTTAGTGTTTTGGTGGTGGGCGCTGGGGTATCGGGGATATGTGCCGCCGTGAATCTAAAAGCGGCAGGAATTCCTTTTACGGTGATTGAGAAAAATCCTACAGTAGGTGGGACTTGGCTTGATAATCATTACCCCGGTGCGGGTGTTGACACGCCGAACCATCTGTACTCTTTTTCTTTTGTGACCTATGACTGGGAACAGTTTTTTGCCCTTCGTGATGAACTCTACGGATATTTACAGCATGTAGCAGAAAAGTTTGAACTGCTACCCGATATTCAATTTAACACTGAGGTGAAATCAGCCACTTATAATGAAGAGAGCCAAACCTGNTGCATCGAGTTGTGTCGCCCAGATGGGTCTTTAGAAACTGTCGTAGCCAATGTTGTTATAGGTGCCGTCGGCATTTTTAATCCGCCTGTTTATCCCAATATAGATGGCCTTGATACATTCGAGGGGCCGTCTTTTCACACGGCAGAATGGCCAGAAGATTTGGACCTTGAAGATAAGCGAGTCGCGATTATCGGTAACGGTGCCAGCTGTATGCAGATCGCACCGGAGATACAGCATAAGGTGCAGTCTCTCAGCATCTTTCAAAGATCACCCCACTGGGCGGCACCTTTTGAACAGTTTCGCCGGAAGGTCCCTGAGCCACTGCGGTTTTTATTAAAGGAAATGCCGATTTATCAAGTTGGTATCGTGTGCGCCTAGGCTGGACGTTTAACGATCGTGTTTTTACATCGATAACTAAAGATCCTAACTGGGAGTTTAAGGATCGGTCATTGAATGAAATGAACGATGCCCATCGAGCTTATTACACTCGCTATATAACCACGGAACTGGGCAACAGAGTGGACTTGTTGGAAAAAGTGCTACCCACCTATCCCCCTTTCGGTAAGCGTATGTTGATGGACAACGGGTGGTATAAGATGCTGAGCAATGAAAAAGTAGAATTGATAGACAACGCAGTAGTAGATATTAAGGAAAATCAAATTCGCACCGAAGACGGTTCAACATACGAGGCTGATGTTCTTGTTGTTGCCACAGGGTTTGATGTGCTGCGATTTAATACTACTTATGAGGTGAAAGGCCGAGGAGGTCTAAGCCTGCGTGATAAGTGGGATGACGACAACGCTAAAGCTTATATGGGAACCACTGTTCCTGAGTTTCCAAACTTCTATATGTTGTACGGACCCAATCTCCAACCAGGACATGGCGGTAGTTTGATTTTTGTGGTTGAGATGCAGGTACATTACATTATGGATATTTTGAAAAAAATGAGTTCACAGAATGTTGCTGCCGTTGAATGCCGCCAAGAGGTGTGCGATAGCTACAATGAAGGGGTAGACGCTGCTCACGAAAAATTGGTTTGGACCCATGAAGGTATGTCCAGTTATTATCGCAATAATCGTGGTCGCATAGTGGTGAACTCGCCCTATCGTAATGTGGATTACTACGCCATGACCCGAGTAGCGAACCTAGAGGATTTTTACCTGGAAAGCGCCAACCTATAAGGCGCTCATCTCGATAAAAACAGTGGGCCAGTTTGATGTGCGGATGAGCGACTAACATTACAAAATGATAGTCGCTCTTAGTAAGAGCCTTTTAGGCTGGCTCGCAGACAAATAAAGGAATTTCCCGATTTGTCCTGCGTTGATAGCTCTCGTAAGGCTTGTAGTATTTAACGCAGGTGGGCCACACATTCGCTCTTTCCTCGCCGTAGACCTGACGCGCAACGAGTTTCATCTTTTTGTCGTGATATTGCACATCTATTTGCGGGTGGGCCACTACATTATTAAACCATACCGGGTTTTTGGGTGCTCCCCCAAGCGAGGCGACTATCACTACACCTTCTTTGTACGGCACATACATTAAAGGTAGGGTTCGTTTTTCTCCGCTTTTAGCGCCGGTCATGGTGATTAGACATATTTCACTGCCCGACATTTTATTCATAATGCGGCCATTGGTTTTCTGATACACCCACACATTCACTTTTGCAAAATATTTAATGAGATGTCGAACTAAAAAATATTGAGATTTATTCATTTCTTTTGCGGTCATTGCCTCTACTCCTTGAATTGTTCTCGTGATTTTTTTCCACTTGAAATAATATCACACCCGCTCACCATATCTGAATAATACTGCCTACATCTGATGGCCAAAAATAACCCGAACGTTCGGGTTTTGATCCGAAAACGCCATTAACTTGTGTAAGCTCTTTGCAGCCAAATCGCGATCCTCTGACCAACCTGGTATTACACCGTTTTCAAATCCCCACCGAGTATGACTGGCATCACCTGTCAAAAGAATCCAGCCCTCATCAGCGTGTACGAGGTAGGACACATGACCCTTGGTATGGCCGGGCGAGGAAATCGCAAATAAAGAGGCGTCTCCCCATATATCAATGACTTTACCTAAGTTCGCCATGTTTGATGCATGATCAAAATCTAACTCCAACAATTTTTTTATGCCCTCGAAATGATGGGTGTACATAATAAAGGGATAATTATGTAGACTACCGTTTTTTCCTAAATAATAGGGGATATCCTTTGGTAGATCGATGATCCCTGCTGAGTGGTCGCTATGTGCGTGAGTCAAAAATACGCCTCTTGGAGTAATACCGTAGCGCGTTATTTGACTTAAAATATCCTGATTTGGATGTTGAGTACTGTCTTTGATAATGAATGATGCAATCAAGCCTTTCAAGCTACCTTGAGGGTGGGTCAGGAACTGTTTATTTAGTCCCGTATCTATCAAAAAATCACCTTTAATAGGGTGTCTAATCCAGTGAGCGTAGACATCAACAGATATCTCCTCATCTTTAATGTGACCGGTTTTGGGATCGTCAAGATTGAGCATACCGCCCATGAGTACTGTGACTGAACCGGTGAGTAGAGTTTGGAATTTGACTCGTGACGGTTGAGTGCTAATCACATTCCAATCTAGTTCAGTAGATCTGATTTCTATGTCTGCTAATACCCGTTCCGGGGAATGGCCACTACAACCTACAATACCACTGGCTAACAGGCCAAAAACCAATAAACACTTAAGTATTAATTTTTTATACATATTCTTACCTCAATTCTTTAGCTGATTTCGGGGGTGTGAATAGTCCTCTAATTTGAACTGCTGACATTGTCTTTCCTTCAAGTAGTGAATAAAAGTGCAGATATAGAATTATATAAGTGATAATATTTCATTAATGTCTAAATTTGAGCAATATCAAACCTTTGTGACCATCGTTGAACTAGGCAGCTTGGCCAAAGCCGCCAATGTGCTCAATTTGTCGCCCTCAGCGGTGAGTAAACAGCTAACGGGATTAGAAGAGCAGCTTGACGTACAACTAGTAGATCGCTCTACGCGCTCTTTGTCAGTCACCCACTCGGGGAAGAAATTTTACTCAGAGTGTAAGGCTATTATTCGACAGATTGCCCAAGCAGAGGATCGCTTGAAAGAAGACGAAGGTACACTGGTAGGAAAAATCTGTTTGTCTTGTCCCAGGGTTATCCCACAGTCTGGTTTTGTTTCCTTGATGAAATCCTTCACTTCAAACTTCGAGGGGATCAAAATTGATTTGTCTATCTCGGATGACATAGAAGACTTAATCGGCGGCAACATTGATTTTGCATTTCGTATTGGTAAACTTCAAAACTCAAATCTTCATGCTGTCCCCTTGCTAGAGACGCGCCCAGTATTATTAACTTCCAAGGAGTACATTGATCGATACGGTCGGCCCACCACCTTATTTGAATTACGGCAACATCGATTGATTGTTCCCACGTATTTAAATCTGTCTGAGAAGATGAAGGCACTATTTCCGCTAGAGGGAGCGCTAGACCTGCAAGAACACACCACCACCAATGATGCCCAAGTTCTCCTAGAAATGATTAAACAAGGCTTTGGTATTGCTGTGATGTTGGATCTGATCGCAAAACAAAGTCTTGAGTCAAGAGAGGTCATTAATTTATTTCCAAACATGCAGCTACCGAAGACCACGGTATATTTGCTATATCATAAACAAATTCGTCTCCCCGAAAGGTTGGTAGTTTTTAAAGACTATATTAAGGAACATATAACTGAATTTTTTTAAAACCAAATCTCCACCAATTAATAATTTCGGGTCACTCCTGTGGTAAATGCTTCCACGCTGGGCGTAACTGAGTCATGGCGCCAAATAATGGCAGTCTCCGTTTTACGCCACTTCATGGGCAGAGGGTGGATTTTAATATTGTCTCGAAAAGGATAATGCTCAAGGAGTATTTCAGGGATAATGCCCACGCCCATTCCAGCGGCAGCGCAACTTAACAGAGTATGATAGGAATTTATCTCAACCACTTTTGCGACTGTATTATCTTGCTTTAGCCAGCTGGTGAGCCGAGTGCGATAGGCGCAACGGTGATTGAACCCCAATACGGTGGGTTCTGAGTTTAGGTCCGCTGGTTTTTTTATCGCTTTATGGTTTACATCAGAGACTAAAACCAATGTTTCTTTATAAACGGGTGTTATGCTAAGACGCTTGTCAGGTGGTGGATCTGCTACGAATGCCAGATCCAGCTCTCCTGCCAAGACGGAATCAATTAAGTCCCCTGTGGGAGCGGTTTTAATTTCCATAGCCACCTTTGGATAGTCTTGATGAAAGCGCATTAAAGGTTCCACTAGTCGAGTTGCACACACCGCCTCCATCGCACCCAAGGTTAACGAGCCCNTGGGTGTGCTTTCTTGTAAATCCGNCACTGCTTGTTGGGCTANATCTAATATTTTGTGNGCGTAATCCAANAGTTGTTCNCCGGCAACTGAGATCCGTAAGCGATTTTTTTCTCGCAAGAAAAGCGGTTTGCCCAGCTCATCTTCTAGTTTCTGAATTCGAGCAGTGACATTGGAGGGCACTCGATTCAGTTTCTCGGCTGCGCGGGTGATGCCCCCAGATTCTACAACTTGTTTGAAAACGCGTAGATCAGATAATTCCATAATAGATTCATTAATTGTGAATAAGATATTCAGTATAATTCATTTTTAATGAACATTATATCCAAGTATTGTTATCGCTTAAATTCATCACTGTTCATCCTAGAAACCAAGCTTAGGGTCCAGATTTAGATCTCGAATTTTGAACCTATAAAAAAAGAGGTATTTATGACTCAAATGCGAAAGGGCTATTTGGCGGCATTAATTGCTGTGTTGATTTGGTCTGGTTTTATAATAGTGTCTCGAATGGGTGGAGTGAGCGGCTTGTCTGCCTATGATGTGATGGCCATACGTTATTTCACTTGCGCAAGCGTTTTGCTGCCGATATGGGGCTTTAAGTATCGTTTCAATATGTTTAAAGCTAGGTTTATCGTGGTTAGTTTAATTGGGGGATTGGCTTACGCTCTGTGTACATTTCGCGGGTTTCAGTTGTCATCAGCTTCTCATGCCTCCCTGTTATTGCCTGGCCTGATACCTTTGTTCATTATTGTTCTATCCGCAGTGATCAACCGCGAAGCGCAGACTAAATTAAAGTGGTTGGGCATTGGCGCTATTACTTTAGGCGTCGCAGCATTGTTTTCACAACAGCTTTCCGTGGTACAGGGCGTATCGGAAGGTGACCTTTGGTTTGTTGCTGGTTCTTTTTGCTGGGCCTTATTCTCAATATTAATCAAGCGTTGGGGNATAACGCCATGGCAAGCGACGGTGAGCTTAGCNGTNATTACCTGTACGCTTTATTTGCCAGTTTATGTTTTGTGGTTACCTAAAACGTTATCCAATGCACTATGGTCAGATATTTTTCTACAGGTATTTTATCAAGGTTTTTTGGCGACGATTATTCAAATGATTTTTTATGTCAAAGCAGTACAATATATCGGCCCTTCGTCCATGGGGGCGATGATGGCAATCGTCCCGGTATTGTCGGGGGTATCTGCTATTTTGATCTTTGATGAGCCTGCGACTCCAACTCTATTAATCAGTCTAACTCTGGTGAGTTTGGGTGCGTGGATCGCCCATAGCGCCGTTTTTCAAGATAGTCAGCGAGTTCAACAAAGATTAGATATATCTAAATTACCCACTATTCCACCGAAAAAATTAAAAGCGAGGACAGTCTAAGATGCCCTATGTCAATATTAAAGTTACGGATGAAGACGTAACGAAAGAACAGAAAGCTAAATTAATTGCAGGTGGTGACATCATTACGTCAGAAGTAAGGGCGGTATCTGCTAAATGGGTCTGAGATCCACGTATTGATGGAAAGGTATCAATTATCTTTCACTAAACAGCACTTGTACTTGTAACTTATTGGTATTAGTCCTGTTAGTTTTTGTAAGTGATGAGTTGCTTTAATTCGGAATTTGAAAACGATTTGTATAATTATTGGACTTTGTGGGCAGGGGGATGATCAAAAATGATGCCTTATGCTAGTTCTATATCGAGTATTGAAAGCTCTGTAAATCATTGAAAAATACTAGACTAATATTTTTTTCCTGTTGTTACCGGCTAGATTTATTGCATGGAATGCTGAGCATAGGAGATTTTCGTATTTAATCGAGAACAAAGACAAACTGCAGATAGACTGGACAAGCTTTTTTTAATAAGGTGATTAACCCCATTTTTTTATCGCGCTAATAGTGTGATAATTGGTAACGCGGCGAGAATAAGTTAGGTTTCAGAAACCAATAATAAAAACAAATGAGGCTGTTGTTATGAATACAGAAGTATTCAACGAATATGNGTCACAGGTTCGCTCCTATTGCAGATCGTTTCCGGTAGTCTTCACTAAAGCAAAAGGATCTATTCTTACCGATGAACAAGGTAGAGAGTACATCGATTTTTTTGCCGGTGCCGGCGCCCTAAATTACGGCCACAATCACGATCTTATAAAAGATAAGCTGATTGAATACATNCAAGCCGATAATATTATGCACGGCTTGGATCTTTTCACTGCGGCTAAACGCAGTTTTTTATCTGCCCTACACAAATTAATTCTTCATCCTAGGGGATATCATTACAAAACCCAGTTTTGTGGTCCTACCGGCACTAATGCCGTTGAAGCGGCGATGAAGCTTGCGCGAAAAAATAAAGGTCGTACTGGCATCATCGCATTTCAAGGTGCATTTCATGGGATGACCATGGGTGCGCTGTCGGTAACCGGGAATAAGTTTAATAGGGAAGGCGCCGGAGCCCCCTTATCTAATGTCACTTTTATGCCTTATCCCTACGGCTATATGAAAAACCTCGACACTATTGAGTACATGGATCAGGTCTTGAGTGATCCCAATTCGGGGGTTGAAGTACCCGCTGCCGTTATCGTTGAAACGGTGCAGGCGGAGGGCGGCGTGGTTGTTGCACCGACAAAGTGGTTGCAGGACCTACGGGCATTATGCGACAAACACGATATGTTAATGATTGTGGATGATATTCAGGTGGGATGTGGTCGCACTGGTGACTTCTTTTCTTTTGAAAGAGCGGGGATCCATCCCGATATGGTGACACTGTCTAAGTCTATCAGTGGATACGGTCTGCCTTTAGCCTTGGTCTTGATTAAACCCGAAATTGACAATTGGTTGCCCGGCGAGCATAACGGGACTTTTCGCGGTAATCAATTGGCATTTGTTGGCGGTGAGGCGGCCATAAAACTTTGGCACACTGAAAATATTGCTCATCAAGTGAGTGAGAAGAAGCATATCATCGAGAATTACATCAATAAGTTTATCGCTATTCTAGATCCGCGGATTGAAGTGCGTGGTATTGGTATGATTTGGGGAATGGATTTAAGCAAGTTAAACGATGAAACCTTAGTAAATGATATTTTGATGACCTGTTTCGAGAATGGCTTAATTCTGGAGAGTGCCGGCCGCAACGGTCAAGTGGTGAAAATATTGCCACCCTTGAATATTCCGACGAAGGAGTTGGAAAGAGGCTTAGATATTATTAAAATCGCCTTCGAAAAAGGTTTTCAGGCCCAAATAGCGAGCTAATTTTATGCTTGGCTCAGGGGGTAAACCGTTAGAGTACATACTCTTAGCGAAGTTATAAAAATCTAATGTAGTCTAGGTCAATATATTGACACTTTTGTGATCCTATTAAGCGGCCTTATAAGAGGTTGGAATATTAAAGACTTGAGATTAGCGCTTTAGTCACATTTGATTTGTTGAATTTCAAATGAAATTTTTATTAACCGATGGGTTACTTTATTCGTACAGGAAAAAATTGACTACACAGTTAAGGTCCAGTTTAATGGTGGCTAAATGATGAGTTGGTGATCTGAGCTGNTTGNCTGATTGATNGAGCGTTGCAAGTTAAAGACGTAAGANNTTTGGAAATCTACGATCATTTTTTATAAAAGTATAAAATAGCTAATAATAACGAAAACAAAAATAATAAAGTTATTAAGGAAGAGTTAAATGAGTAATAACCTTATGCCCTCGAGCTTGCATCAAAGTCCGTGGTTTCATGTACAAAAAAGTATTGAAAATCCGAGTATTAGATTATTTTGCTTCTCTTATGCAGGTGGCAGTGCCAGCGCGTTTCGTGATTGGTGTCATCAAGTACCTGATCAGGTGGAGGTGTGTAGTGTTCAGCTCCCAGGTAGGGGTACGCGCTTCCGCGAACCATCCTTAACGTGTATGAATTTGCTACTTGATGCGTTGGTTGCTGAAATTACCCCACATTTTGATGTGCCTTTCGCCTTTTTCGGCCATAGCATGGGTGCCCAAGTGGCGTTTGAGTTAACGCGCAGATTGCGTGATCAATCTGAATCCTTACCAGTGCACTTATTTGTCTCAGGCCGGTGTGCACCACAAATCGATTCGAGCTATAGCGATATTCACAACTTGCCGGAAAAAGATTTTATAGAAGAGATTAAGAAGTTAAACGGAACTCCAGATGAAGCGCTGCAACATCCGGAGTTGATGGAGCTTGTTAGCCCTATACTCAGAGCCGACATCAAGCTGATCGAAACCTGGAAATATAAAGACGATGAGCCATTACAGGTCCCAATCACTGCAATGGGTGGTGCACATGATGAGGGTGTGACCGCGAGACATTTAGAAGGATGGGGGAATCAAACTAGTAGAAGCTTTGACATGCAGCTTTTTGAAGGAGACCACTTCTTTATCAATAGTAGTCGCAGCGCTCTGCTTAACAAAATCAGCGCCATGTTGTCGCCCATTGCTCGCAGTTGTGCGCAAACTGCCTCTAGGTCTAGGCATCCCAAGGTATCTCGATTTACCCATGTAGCGTAAGAGTCATACATTCGTATTAGAACCGCATACTATTCTGCCACTAATAAGACTAGGGAACACAATTTGTGTTCCCTAGTCTTATTAGTGGCAGAATAGAGATCAAACGGTTTGCGTAAAATAGAAAAGAAGGGCAGACTCCCAAGCTAAGTCCATGAAGGTAGTGTATTTATCGCTTGCTGGTGCAAGATGTTCTAGGCTTAGTGGGTGCGTACTGCTATAAAAAAGAGACAGGCTAAGAAATAAATTTGTGAGAATTATTTGGCTTAAAACAATTAAAATATGGATCTAAGGATGAGTAGACATAGTTAAATGAATATTTTTATAAGAGCATTTGTCCCCATACTTTTGTTAACTTCCGGAGTGGGGGGCTATATCGCATTAAATTCAATGTCCCCTAAGCCCACAGTGGTAGAGTATAAACCGCAAACCCCACCGGTAACCGTGACCACGGCAATGAGCCAAACGGTTTCAATACCTGTGTATTCTCGAGGGATAGTCAGCCCCGGGTCAGAACTTCAAATTGTTACGGAGATAGCAGGTCGCGTCGTTAAAGTATCTTCCAATTTTGCTAGTGGTGGATTTTTCAAGAAGGGCGAATTGTTACTCGAAGTAGATGCAACTCGTTACAAGTTAGAGATTACAAAAGCTAAAGCCAGGCTGCTTACTGTGCAGCAAGCCTATGACCGATTAATTGCGAATCAGGGCTTAGATGAGGATGAAGTCAACGGCATTAGACGATCGAAGAAATTTAAAAAAGCGCAGCAAAGAGAAGCGCTAGCTAACGTGGCGGCAGCGAAAGCTGATGTCAAAATTGCTAATAATCAAATAGCGAAAGCTAAAGTACTTGCTCCTTTCGACGGGAGAGTGCGAGAAGCGTTTGTTGGCCGGGGTCAGTATGTGACGCCAGGTATGCAAATAGCTCGAGTGTACGCCGTGGATAAAGCCGAAGTGAGACTTCCCCTTTCTGATCATCAATTAAGTTTGGTGAATGCTCCGGTAAGATACCAAGACCAAGAATTGGCTAATGAAGGGCCACCCGTCACTTTGCAACTAGAGTATGCAGGGCATAATTATTTATGGTCAGGTAAAATTGTGCGTACCGAAGGGGGGGTTGATATACGTAACCGTCTAATGTATGTGGTTGCTCAAATCGAGGGGCCCTACGAACGTGATTCTGAACAACCAGGTCGCCCACCTTTATCTGCAGGGCAGTTTGTAGAAGCGCAAGTTAAAGGCAAGACCTATTCTGGTGTCGTAGTGTTGCCTAGGAAAGTACTTAGGAATGGCAGTAACGTTTGGATAGTTGATGCAGATGAGCGCTTACAAAAGAGAAACGTTGATATTTTACACAAGGGTCGGGAGTNGATTTATTTGGCCGATGGGTTGGAGCCGGGTGATCAGGTAGTCNTGACGCGCTTAGATGTGGCCATTGAAGGGATGAAGGTACGNTCAACTCACGAAGATAANTTGGATATCGTCGACGCTAATAGCAATGTNGTGGCTGAAGAACGCACGTTCGGTGACAATGACACAACAGAAATTGATGATTTATGGGAAGTGCAACAGGTGAAATCCCGTAGGGGTAAAGAGGGGTTGATCAAGGAAAAAAGATTAATTCAGCAAGGCGCTCAAAAAATCAGTAATGCGCAATCCCAGAATAAATCCTCTGAAATTAAAATAATAGAACATAAAAAAGAAGAGATAGTCGCCAACGTTGATTCTACCGAAATCGCCGCTGTGGTTGCAGCAGCAAAACTAGGTTTATCGAAACCGGCTAAAAGAGAAAAATTGGAAGAGGATGTCGCATCCATTCTTGATCGGATTGCTGCAAAAGCTGAAGAAGAAAATAAATCAATCAAGTTCGCTTCAAATGCAAAACGCTATAGTGATGAAAACAAAGTTGAAGTAGTGAAGTCTTCGATAGTAGCGCCCGTTAATATCAACTCATCTGATAATGTCACATCGTCGGGTAATAAAGAGGTTCCGAGCCAGCAGGTAGCAGCTAATAGTTCAAAGCCCGATAATCCTCGAGTGAATTCTCAGGGGGCGGCGGAGGCCGTTGTACCTAGGTTGCTGCGAGAATCTGCTCAATGAACAGTATTATAGCGTGGTTTGCTGAGAATCGTGTTGCCGCTAATCTATTGATGGTCCTGACTCTAGTGGCGGGTAGTCTGGCAATGCTAGATGCGCAAAAAGAAACTTTCCCTAGTATCGCGATTGATGAAGTGAATATAACTGTTCACTACCCAGGAGCGACTCCGTCTGAAGTAGAAAGACGTGTCACTGCACCTATAGAAGATGCGATAGCCGACTTAGACGGTGTCGGGCAAGTAACTAGTCTATCCAGAGAGCACTATGTTGCCATAAAGGCTCAAGTGGATTATGGCTATGATGGGCAAGAGGTAAAAGAGCTAATTCAGACCCTCGTCAGTGGTGTTAAGTTACCTGAACATACGGACAAGCCTCGCATATGGCAATCGATGCCAAAACAAGTGGTCGGTAATGTCGTTGTGTCTGGCAGGGCGGACGAACGTACTCTGAAGCGCATAGCAGAAAATGTTCGCCGTGATCTTTTGACAGACCCTCATATCACCCAAGTTAAAATGGTGAATGTAAGGCCCTATAGAATAGTAATCGAAGTTTCAGAAGTATCAATGCAGCGCTATGGATTGAGTTTTTCCGAAGTGGTGGCCGCCATTAAGAGACAGTCCGTTGATATACCCGCTGGGTCGATTATCAGTGAGCAAGGGAAGACCTCCATTATTGCTCAGGGTCGAGTTAATACAAAAGATACCTTCGAGGAAGTCATTGTACGAAGCCAGCCAGATGGNGGNCGTGTTTACCTGCGAGATGTAGCAACAGTGGTCGATGGTTTTCTNCAAGGTAGTAGCCGTAGTGAATATAACGGCGAGCCTGCGGTGTACCTGTCGGTGTTACAAGTTGGCAGTCAAAATATTCTGGATATATCAGATGCTATCCATAAGTATGTCGACAACCCAACCACCTATTTACCCGAAGGAATCAAGATAGGTCTTTGGAATGATGCTTCTCGTTATTTTCGAAGTCGTATAGACCTTCTATTANAGAATGCAGCCGTAGGGCTGGGTTTAGTATTTGTCATCCTGATGGTTTTCTTGCGTTGGCGCTTATCTTTCTGGGTTAGTCTCGGTATTCCCATCTCGTTTATGGGAGCGTTTTGGATGCTACCTATGTTTGGCGGCAGTATTAATATGATCTCATTGTTTGCCTTTATTTTGGTGCTAGGAATCGTAGTAGATGATGCAATTATTGTGGGAGAAAATATTTTTACTCACCAGAAAGCNGGCAATGTGGGCTTGTCTGGAGCGATATCTGGAGCGCAGGAGGTTGCCTCGCCGGTTGTTTTCGCAGTGTTAACCACTATTGTGATGTTCAGTCCGCTACTGTTTTTGCCGGGTTCTGAAGGTAAATTAATGTTCGTGGTACCTCTAGTGGTGATTTCGACCTTGGTGTTTTCCTTGTTGGAGTCTTTGTTGATATTGCCTGCCCACCTGTCAGCCATTAAACCCCGCAAGCCTAATGCGGGAGGTGTGCTTGGGCGCGCTCAACTTCGGTTTGAGAATGCTTTGGAGCACTTTATTCATACTAGGTATCAGCCATTTCTCCAATTTGCTTTACGCTGGCGATATTCCGTTGGTGCATTATTCTTGGCATTGTTTCTGTTGTCATCTGGTTTGCTCTCGGGAGGGTGGATTAAAACCGTTATGGTTTCTGAGATTGAGGCAGATATGTCTGTGGCCGATATTGCGTTTGCTCGTGGGAGCCCAGCTGAAGTGACCAAGGCGGCTATTCAGAAAATTGAGAGAGCCGCAAACCAATTAAAGGCTCAGCTGAAAGAGGAGACCGGNGAGGAGCAAATTGAAAATNTTTTGACTATATACGGAAAGCAGTTGTTTGGTCCTAAAGGGGATCATTTGGGCTCTGTTATCATGGAGATGGCGCCCTCTGAGAATCGTAAAGTGAGTGGGGCTGAGCTGGACCGGCGCTGGAGAGATCTTGTTGGAGATATTCAAGATGTCATGCAGCTTAACTTCGATTCAACTTTTAATAAACCTGGGCCGACTNTAGATATAAAGCTAACTCACGAAGATCCAGTAGTGCTAAAAAGATCCGCTGATAAACTAAAGGTTCATCTTTCAGAATACGATGGTGTTTATGATATTACCGATACNTATGAAAGAGGACAATCTGAAATTAGTTTGCACCTGAAGCCCGTAGCGGCTGATTTACAAATCAAGATGGATAATGTTGCCAGCCAAGTACGACAAGCTTTCCTCGGCACAGTAGTGCAGCGTGTTCAGAGAGGAAACGAAGAGGTCAAAGTGGTAGTGAGCTATCCAGCGGAAGAGAGGAACTCTCTTTGGTATCTTGAAAATATGAATATTCGTTTACCCGATGGATCAGGTATTCCCCTTTTGACCATAGCTGATGTGGATTACGGAGAGGGCCCCGTTCAGATTCGCCGAACAAACAGAAAACGAGTCATGAGGGTTAGGGCCAATGTGGATCCGGAAATAGCGGATTCAGCAAGAATTATGCAAAAAGTGGAAAAAGAAATTTTGCCTAATTTAGAGGCGAAATGGGGTCTGGCCGGTGTGCAACAAAATGCGGACGATTTCAAGAAGTATCTATTCAAAGGGTATGTTCTTGCGCTGCTAGTTATGTACATCTTAATGGCGATTTTGTTCAAATCCTATTTACAGCCTCTAATGATCATGTTCGCGATTCCATTTGGCTTGATTGGCGCGCTGATTGGGCACCTCGTTGTTGGAATTGATGTGACGCTTTGGTCTCTAATCGGAATGTGTGCAGTGAGCGGGGTGGTAGTAAACGATAATCTCGTTATGGTGGATTATATTAATCGGAAATGTAAAGAAAATATGCCGATGATGGAGGCCATCAGAGCAGCGGGTGGTGCTCGATTCAGACCGATAGTNTTAACGTCAATTACTACTTTTGGTGGGCTTGCCCCGCTGATGGTAGAAAAATCAATTCAAGCTCAATTTTTAATTCCGATGGCGGTTTCTTTGGCGTTCGGTGTTTTATTTGCGACGTTTGTTACCCTAATACTGGTTCCTTCTACCTACCATATTTTGGAGGATATTAGGGCCTTAACAAAAAGATATTTGCCCAAAGAANTATTTCAACACGAAGCGCAAAGCGGGGAGGGTGAAAGCTCGAATAGTATTTCAAGCGCCTTAAAAGCAGCTAATGAGAAATTACAAGAAAATTTGCAGATTGTCCCTGATTTTGCCCTAGATGCATTTTCCTTAGACACAGTAGGTGCAGAGGAAGTATCAGGGTTAGAGCCCACGTTGGAGGCCAGCGCAGAGTCAGATCAGCTGAGGGGAGAAGGAAATAATTGGAATGACGACTTGGATGGGGCTTATGATCGAGGCTATGAATTAGGGTTGCAAGGAAAAGAAGGGGAACAATCGGCCTATGAGTCAGAAGAAATGACGGCTAGTTGGGAGGCAGGATATGATGATGGATTGGAGGCTTATGAACTGAAACGACAAACTTGAGCTAGCGTGTAGTGGAAAGGCGCTTAAGGCGCCTTTTTTTGTTGGTTTAAACTAATGTTGAAAGTCAAAATTAGCTGTCTTACGTAAAGATCAAAAAATGATCAGAAAGTGTTGTGTAGAATACCCTAATGTGTCATTTAGCAATTGTCACCCCTCAATGCCTATTTTATAAGAATCAAATTAGGGTAAATAAATTAATAGTGGCATCCTCATTGTATTGAGCATTGTATTGAGTGCTATCGCAAACAGACATTGATTCGTAAGGGTGATGATTTATACTTTGTAAGACATCAATTTAAAGAAAAAAAACGTTGAAATCAGTAGAGTTCTTTGATGAAAAATAGAATTACATTTGTATTGGTATTATCTCTGACTTTAGTAGTTGGGTGTGGCGATAATAATAGTGGTGAAGATCCTAAAAAGCAGACTTGGGANACAGGNGCGAAATANGCCGGCGATGTAGTTGACAATAAAAGGCATGGAACTGGCTCCTACGTCTGGCCCAATGGTGATAGCTACGAGGGGCAATGGAAGAATGACNCCATGTNGGGGCAAGGNAAGTTTGTAGCNGCNACAGGCTCNATGTACNAGGGGCAGTGGGCCAATGGTGTNTTTGATGGTTCNGGNANGTTTACCTGGNCCTCTGGAGCAGAATATAAAGGGGATTTCAAAAAGGGATTNAAAAATGGGAGTGGTATCTACAATTGGCGAGATGGTCGACAGTACCAGGGACAGTTTANNGACGACGCAAAAAATGGGAAAGGTATNTANANNTGGCCNGATGGTCGTCGTTATGANGGTGAGTTTCGNNATGATAAAAAACANGGNAAAGGNATATTAGTTTGGTCCAATGGGGAAANGTTGGTAGGGAACTTNGTTGACGATGAGGCCTTAGGGAAAGGTGTCTATACCTGGCCGGATGGTAGGAAGTACAGTGGCGATTTTGTAAGGGGGGAAAAATCCGGCAAGGGTACTGAGGTATGGGCNGGTGGTGAAAAGTATATCGGGGACTACTCAGGTGATAGACAAACTGGCAGAGGCGTATTGACTTGGCCGGATGGGCATAAATATGTAGGCGATTTTATTGATGGGATTAAACAAGGTAAGGGAACCTACATATGGGCTGATGGCCGACAATATGTTGGTGATTTTTATAATGATAAAATGAGTGGCAAAGGATCTTTCGCTTGGACCGATGGGAGTAAATATAAAGGTGAGTTTAAAGATGGAAAAATGGATGGCAATGGACTGTGTTATCCGGCGGGAGGAGCAGCCATTAAATGTGTCTACAGTGAGGGAGACGTAGTTAGGCAATAATACTAAAAGGTTGCTTTTAGTATTATCTACTAATTGCCCATATCTTTAAGAACAGCCTTAGCAGATTGGTAGCGTGATTGAGGCCTTGGATGCAGCATCTTAGCGATAACCGCCGAAATATCTAAACCTACTTCACTCGCTAGAAAATCACGACTTGGCGGTTCAGCAGATGCTGCATAAAGTGTCTTGCTCCGCGAGTCCGTACCGACATTCCAGCGCGCGCCCATCGTGAGTTCATAAAAAAGAATACCTGCCTGATAGATATCGCTACGCTGATCCCAAGCTTCGCCTCGTGCTTGTTCTGGTGATATAAAAGAGGGCTTGCCCACCCACTGGTAGGCGTTTCGATCAACCATTTTTAAAAAATGAGCACACCCAAAGTCGATTAGATGGATGTTGTGCCAATCGTCGAAAATAATGTTTTCGGAGCTGATATCACCATGAGCAATCGGATTTAATGTTGTGTGCATATAATGCAAGGAATGCAGTAGTTGCTTGGTTATGTCCAGGGAGATATCTTTGATGAGTTCAGGCGGGAAGATATCTTGTTTTTGAGACAAATTGATCAACCTAAACCCTTCGATAAATTCATAGGCATAATAGGGTTTGCCATTAATTAAACCTCTCGATATATAGTGAGGAAGATGTTTTTCCTGTAGGTCACGTACTATTTGAGATTCGGTGCTGAACTGGCGTCGCACTCGACTGTTGGTGTACCACTCTTTCCGAATCATTTTAACCGCAATAGTCGGTTGATCATCGGTCTCCGGCGTGCCCTTGTACACATCACAAATTCCACCCTGCTTAAACGGCGTTAGTTTGTATTGGCATTTGTCGAGTTGGAGAAGGATTGGAGGCCGAGTTTTGTAGTCTTCGGTTACGGGCACAGTATTTTTCAATTCGTCGTTTTCATTGCCATCTTTGGTTTGAGTTCCACCATCGGCTCTAGACGATATTCTTCTAAGAAAACGAGATAATTTCATTGCTTGGACTATTTAAAATAACTAGGGGTCAATACCAAACCTAAATCAAGGTATTACGGTTGGTTACTATGATGGAGGTCCTATTGGATAGGAGAATTATGCCACGGGAACAAACCTGAGTCTTGGCAGTATTCACTAATTTATGACCCGATAGATGTCTCATGACAGTCGAGCATGTGTTTTAAAGGTTAACTTGTGTAACAGGTTGATGCTATTAGTAGGGTGGCTGGTGACTAATTGTGGATAATTGTAAAAACAGCAACTTTGCCCTTCTCAAATTAAGTATTAACAGTATTATATGGATTAGGGCTTGTCGGATAGTTCTGTATAAGAGATTAGCGCAAAAACTAAAACCCAAGGAAAACCGAATACAGGTATTAAAAACAAGTAAAAGCAGCACTTCTGACTGTATAAGGGAGGGATTAAGGTGCACTAGCTGCTTACACTGGGTTTATAATGAAAATAGTTGATCAAAAGTATGGAATTAGCCAAAAGATC
>JAESQG010000175.1 GCA_016765265.1 Pseudomonadales bacterium
ATTAAAAATATTGCTCACTGAAGTCTACGCCAGTGAATACCCTAAAGTTCAAGCTCACTGTCTTCGTTTCAAGCAAATGGTCTACGATGGAGAGATGGAGCTTGACGAGCTAGACCCCTATGTCATGGTCTATCGTCGATTGGAGGAGTACTTACGCGCCCAGAAAGACCCCAGTCGATTGGAGTTAGTCCGTCGCTGCCTCTATATCAAAGTAAACCTTCAGGTAACTAAGCAATCTAGCAAAGCAGTGCGATCCTGGCGACAGTCATTGATGGAGAAAATCACCAATGAATGGAGATGGGATTCAAGAACACTACTGACATTGGATACCCGACGACAGTGGAAAATCCATCGTGTTTTAGCTGAGCGTAAAGCCCTGGTAAACGAGCTCAACTACAGCTATCGGTTCCTATCTAGTTTTGCTAAAGCTAATCGTTCTTATGCCTTGATTAACCAGCAAGACATGAACACTTTAGGACGTAAGCTCTACGCTGCATTTGAGAGAAAAAGCGGTAAGATTGAAAAAATAAATCCAAAAATCGCTCCCGACATATCGGAAGACTACCTTTCCCTATTTTTTTCCGCAGCAGACAAGGATACCAACACGACTAGCGCATGGGTGATTTATCCCGGCCAGCACAAAGGCAAGCAACCTTTTAAGAGTGAACCCATAAAGCGGGCAAGCAGTGTTATAGAAGTGCTAGCTTGGTGTTACTTTAATAAAATACTCGAAAAAAGCACTCGTTTTGTGCTTAACTCCAATGGCAATGGTCTCACCGATACTGAATTACGTAAGATTATTATTTGCTTTGCTCGGCTCTACCCGAAACGTCATATTGCTGCAGAGCAACAGGCTTTTTCCAGCAAGGCGAGAGATGAAACAGTGACACTGCTCATCAACATTGGCATTGACCCAATGAAATCCATGAGCAATATGGGTGTCCAACGCATTAGTGATAATACTGATGCCTTACGTTACAGTGGACTGCAAACCAATTTAGTATTGTCCCTGGATCAAATTAGCGTAAGCACCTGGAAGGAAGTTGTTACCTCCCGATTTAGCGGTGAAAACGCAATCATAGATTGTATTGTCGTGTTTCTCAGGAATAACCCGCCCAGCAAACAAAGACCGCTACCTGAGCTCGACATTCTCTGTTTCTGTGCCACCAAAGCCGATACCATTACACAACGAGTTGAAGAGCTATTTAAATCAATCATCAATTGTTTTTACAACCATACTGGCGCGGAACACAGTCGCTACATAGTGGAAATCGGCAATTCATTTTATGTCATTCAACTTAAAGAAAATCAACCCTGTGTTAAGAAAATAAAAAGTTACGGTAGTTTAGTGCGCTATTTATCTCAAGCTCAACAACACTACAGTCGCATTGTTCTCGACAAGAAGGCATTGGAAGGTAGCACCCTAGCTGTAGTCAGCCAGAATGATATTAGCGATGTAGTGCAAGTGTTTTATATGCCTCGTAATAAAACCGCCTTTAATTCCCAGGCAGACGTATTCATACTCGACGAAAAAGGCTCACTGTTCAGCTATACCACGACCTCCAATGACGAAAAAACGTTTATACCGCCTATGTTTCGCTTTATACAATCAGCACTCAATCGACAAAACAGTGACGTAATAGAGGATGATAGTGAGCGTCAATGTGAGCACATTATGTTTTACGAAATCGTTCCGGCTAAAAAGGAACAACCCATACATGCTGAGAATAAAGGTATTTTAAGACGTCTCGACGCAGACAAGTTCTACAGCGTACAAGCCATAGTTGAGCACAGCAAAAAGGGTGAAGTACTGTATACCATCTTTTGTAACCATAAAGAGTTTTCTCAACTGGAACACGGTAGCAAGATATTTGAAATGGCCGCCAAACACATTCTCTCCATGCGACCCAGCCGCTCACGCTATCCCATCTATATCACTGATCTAGATTTAAGCCACAGCAATAAGCAAGGCGAAAAAGCCAAGCGTTTACAGATTTCTCAATATATGACACAGAAGCAGATGATTGAATCTCGATTAAATGAAGCGCTCTTCAGTTTATAAGCTAGCATCGTATTCCCCTGAAATTGCTCTATTTTCACTATCCAACCCAAGGACATACCCGGACTGGCACCTAAAATAATAGCCAGGTATAATTCCACTTTAATCGTCTCCCAGTCGAGAACTCCAATGAGAACAGTAATTCATCGCCTAAGGCTAAGGTTGGCCGCACTCATCATAGTCGCTGGAATAGTCGCTTGTACTGTGCTGACTGCCTGTGGCAATAAAAACGAACTATATTACGCCAGTCCTTTGCCAGAAGCACAGGCGCCGGCGGCGCCACAGGTATCACTTGAAGAAGGTAAAACGCCGAAAAAAGAGGTGCAAAATAAGCAGTAGCATCACACGATCTGTATATCCAGACCTAAACACAGATATAAACGTAAACACAAATATAAACTTAGAACATATAGCCCCTGTAATTTACAGTCACAGTGAACTACAAAGACAACAACCTACGACAGCAGAAACTAACAAATCATGGATTATTTTCAATATCGCGATCTCCAATTATTCGCAGAAGATGTGTATCTCGGTGATATTGCCAAACAGTTTGGCACCCCTTGCTATGTCTATTCTAGGGCCACCTTAGAGCGTCACTGGCACGCTTTTGATAAAGCCTTTGCAAACCATGATCATCAAATATGTTTTGCTGTAAAGGCGTTATCCAATATAGCCGTATTAAATATACTCGCTAAGCTAGGCTCGGGATTTGATATTGTCTCGGGTGGAGAACTGGAAAGAGTACTAGCTGCGGGTGGTGATCCGAAAAAGGTGGTTTTTTCCGGTGTGGGCAAGCAAGGTTGGGAAATTGAAAAAGCGCTAAAAGTCGGCGTACATTGCTTTAATGTGGAATCAGAAGCAGAACTTCAACTGATCAACAGTATTGCCATTGAACTGAGACAAACTGCATCTATATCTTTGCGCGTTAATCCTGACGTGGACGCCCAAACTCACCCGTACATTTCCACTGGGTTAAAAGAAAACAAGTTCGGCATTAGTATTGATACGGCCATCGATGCATACAAATTAGCTGCCCAACTACCGGGAATCCGCATCATCGGTATTGACTGCCACATTGGATCACAACTCACCACCGTAACGCCATTTTTAGATGCGCTAGACAGAATACTAATAAAAATCGACGAACTCAGCGCGATTGGCATTAACATTAGCCATATCGATCTTGGGGGTGGCTTAGGTGTGCGATACCAAGATGAAACACCGCCGGAACCAGCGGAGTATGCCGGCGCTATCGCTACCCGACTTCAGGGGCGCAATCTGACCATTCTTTTGGAACCCGGTAGAGCAATTGCTGCCAATGCTGGTGTTATGTTAACGCAGGTCGAATTCGCGAAACTGACCGAGGATAAAAACTTTCTTATTGTAGATGCTGCAATGAATGACCTTATCCGGCCCTCACTCTACCAAGCCTGGCAACGCATAATTCCAGTGAAAAAAATGCCTGATAACAGTAGCACGGCAAAAACGCCTCTATTACGCTATGATGTTGTGGGGCCTATTTGCGAGACCGGCGATTATTTAGGCAAAGACCGGGAATTACAATGTGAACCTGGTGACTTCCTCGCCGTAAGATCATCTGGTGCCTATGGGATGGTAATGAGCTCTAATTACAATACTCGAAACCGTCCGCCAGAAATCATGGTGGATGGTGATAAAGTCCATTTAATCCGGCGACGAGAAACGTTTGAAGATCAGTTAGGACTAGAATCCATTATCCCTTAACGGGTACAAGGCAGCTTAAATGGCGCTAAAGTTTAGCAAGATGCATGGACTAGGTAACGATTTCATGGTGATAGATTTACTGTCACAATCGCTATCGGCTTTAACTGACGAGCATTCCGACAACGAGAATGAACGCAATAGAAAGCAAGAAAACTCAGCCGCTAACTTAATTAGCCCCAGCTTAATCAAAGAGTGGTCAAACCGTCAGTTTGGCATCGGCTTCGATCAACTGCTCTTAGTAGAAGCGCCCACTACACCAGACATGCATTTTCGTTATCGCATTTTCAATGCAGATGGATTTGAAGTTGAGCAATGCGGAAACGGCGCACGCTGCTTTGCAAAATATGTTGTGGACAATCACCTCACGCCTAGCAACACCATTTTAGTGGAAACTACCGGTGGCAAGCTAACGCTAACTGTGAAGGAGGATGGCCAGGTCACGGTAAATATGGGCGCCCCAGTAATCACACCTGCTCGATTGCCATTTACTGCGCAAAACCCTAAGGAAGAAATCAAGCCAAGCGCTAGTTACACACTTGTGGTTAATAAAGAGAGGCTGAACATTAGCGCCATCTCCCTCGGTAATCCTCACGCAGTAACCATCGTTGATGACCTCGACAATGCACCAGTGACCCAATTGGGGCCTCTAATAGAAAATCACCCTCGATTCCCCAATCGCGTCAATGCTGGGTTTATGCAGATACATTCGCGCAAAGAAATAAGCCTCAGAGTTTTCGAGCGTGGAGTGGGCGAAACCCTAGCTTGCGGTACAGGTGCTTGCGCCGCAGTGGTGGCTGGCAGTCTAAAAGGGCTGCTTGATGAAGCGGTAACTGTACATCTACGCGGCGGTGATCTAAATATTAAGTGGACAAATGATATCAATTCGCAGTTTAGCAACGAATCAACGGAACCGGTGGTGATGACTGGGCCAGCAACACACGTTTTTGACGGAGAAATATCCTATGACGGATGAGGCAATAATTCCAGACGCAGAAATAAAAGAAGAAACGCCAACAAGAACTAAATTAAAAGCGGAAGATAGTGACTCAATTGAAATCTCTGAAGAACAAGTCGCCCAGTACCTAAAAAACAATCCTAACTTTTTTCTTAACTGGGAAAATGTGCTATTAAACCTTCAGCTACCTCATTCAACAGGTAATGCCGTCTCCCTGGTGGAACGCCAAGTATCTATACTTAGGGATCGCAATATCGATTTGCGCAATCGTTTTGCCAAACTAATTGAAGCCGCAACCGACAATGACCAGTTATTTAATCATACAAAAAAGTTAGTGTTGGAGCTAGTAGAGGCAGGCTCCCTGATTACTGTTATTGAGCGTCTCCAACACAGCTTCGAAGATGATTTCAAAGTGGATAAAGCATCTCTATTACTGTTTGACGGCACCACTCAAGATATTAGTTGCCACAGCAAAACCAGCAATTTCGCCAAAATCGTTAACGTTGATGACGCCCACCAAGCACTGTCTGGTATTCTGAACGGACAGCAAAGCGTATGCGGCCCTCTAAGGGAAAAAGAGGCTACATACTTATTCGGAGAATACACATCCGACGGAAATAATAGCGTGGGATCTGCTGCGGTCATTCCGCTTCACTTTAAGGGAAATATGGGAATACTTGCCATCGGGAGTTATGATAAAAATCATTTCAAAAGTAATATGGGGACACTCTTCATCAGTTATGTAAGCGAGGTATTGAGCCGACTTATTCGTCCCTACATTACATTCCCTGCAACCACCACTACACCTCCCGCGTAAAAAGGATTTGCTCTCACCCGTGGTTCAGGAATACCTGGACCACCTTATCATCGAAAAACAATTTTCTCGACACACAGTCGCTGCTTATCAAAAGGACTTGAACGACTTCTGTCAATATTGCATAGGCGAGCAACAGCTCTTCGACGACTCGGTACACCCGCACATGCTGAGACACTCTTTTGCTAGCCACATGCTAGAATCTAGCGGGGATCTTCGCGCAGTACAGGAGTTGCTCGGCCACGCAGACATATCGACGACTCAAATATACACTCACCTAGATTTTCAACACCTCGCAAACGTATACGATAAGAGTCATCCTCGCGCTCGGCAACAACATCAATCATCTAACCAAAAACCAACGAAAATCCGAACGCCAACACCAACCAGAAAATAAACGCAGATATCTTAATGAAACATCCAATCAAACTAATCACATTCGACCTCGACGACACTCTCTGGCCTGTGGACGAAATAATGATAAAGGCTGATGCCTTATTACAACGTTGGCTCCGGGAGAATCACCCTGCGATTGAAGAGCAATTTTCTCGCAAAGATTTGCTTGATATTAGAAATAAAATATTTAAAGAAAACCCCGAAATCGCACACAACCTAACAGAGTTAAGAATTCTAACTTATCGTGAACTCTTTTTAAGACTCGGGTACGCTGCAGCAGAAGCACGCAGTCATGCGGAAGACGCCTTTTCCGTATTTTATAAAGGTCGCAATACTATCGAGTTTTTCCCCGGAGCCCTCACTCTGCTTGAACACCTCGCTAAAAATCATACCTTAATTGGATTGTCCAATGGCAATGCTGATCTAAAATTGGTTGGCATTGCCCAGCACTTTAGTCACCATCACTCTGCAGAAAGTATCGGCAAACCCAAACCGCATCCGGAAATGTTTGAAGCCGCTTTAGCCACAGCATCGGAACTTCACTCCGAAACGATTAAGCCAGAGCAATCACTACACATTGGCGATCATCCAGAACAAGATGTAGAGGCGGCTAGACGCTGCGGAATGAATACTATATGGGCTAACGTATTAAATCGCGAATGGCCTAAGGATTTAAAACAGTCCATAGAAGCGAAACACTTATCTGAAATCCCTCAAATAATTCAAAAACTAGTTGCTCACCTATAATGGCAAACCTGTATTATAAATTACCTGCATTATAAATACCTATAGAAAACCTGTAATAACAAACTTGTATTAGTAAAAACAAAAAGGCCATGTTCAAATAAACATGGCCTAGCAGTATGATAACTCTTTTAACTTACTACCAATTTCTTTTTAAAAATACCACCGAGTACTTTGCGTTAATCTGCGTTAAAATATAATGTTAAATGGGGCGACTACCATATGAGGAAACCGGCTTTTTCGGTGGATCTGCCGTCACATTAGCAGCAATCAATTCTACCTGTCCTCCCTCTGCCATAAACGCTAGGATATCATCATCTAACTGCTGTCTTATATTCTCTTTTGAAGAAATCGATCTATCTGACCCATCATCGGATCTTATCCTTGTAGCGCCCCAAGACGATTTTGGTGATTCATTAGCGGGTGAACTTTTAATTACTTCTTCTGCCATCTTATCTATCCTTAATTCGTTGTTCGCAGTGGTATCTGTATTTATAGTCCACCGGAAAAACAAATCTAGCGATAAACAAGGTTTATGCAGTCCGTTTATTTCTAACGAAACGCGATTCAATCACTATGTTTTCTATTCGAGACCGTTCTGTTATGAATAGAAATAATTTAATAACAGAGGCCCACATTCAGACCGAATAATTATCAGAAGCGCCGCTATCAGATCTTTTCTGTATAGCGGTGAAACCATGAAAAGTATGTACTCATAATAATAATAGGCGCTTACTAACCTCTAGAAACCCCTTGAATTGTTATAACCAACTCACGAGAACCAGCGCTATCTCTATGCTCACAAAGGTAAATCCCTTGCCAAATCCCCAAAAGCAAATGACCATCACGTATGGGAATCGTAATGCTGGATCCCAGCAAGCTATGTTTTAGATGAGCAGGCATATCATCATCACCTTCATCAAGATGCCGATAATAGGGGGCATTTTCTGGCACCATCACGTTAAAGTGACTTTCCATGTCTTGCCGAACAGAAGGGTCGGCGTTTTCATTTATGGTTAAGGAAGCAGAGGTATGCTGTATAAATAGATGAGCAAGCCCTAGTTTAAAATCACCTAAGCCGTCTTGTATCTGCCGTAGAATTTCATCGGTCACCAAGTGAAACCCTCTGGGTTTCGCTTTAATACTAATAGTTTTTTGATACCATGCCATACTGTGATTCGCTCTAGCCAGTTCTTTATTCTAGATAAGTATAACCTTTCAAACCATCCAACATTTCAGCTAACATCATTTGTTTATCTTTTGCATCCAATTGCACTTGATCAAATTGGCCAATCAAGGCTTCACTTAAATCATTCGCATTAAAATTAACGTATTCCAACACGTCCTCCACAGTATCACCAAACTGAAGGTTATTCAGTTGAAAGCGATTTTGTTCAATAACAGAAACATCAACCGAATCTGTAACACCAAATAAATTGTGCATATCGCCTAGTATTTCTTGATAAGCACCCACCATAAAAATACCAATAAAAAAAGCCTTGTTCCCATCCTGTTCCGAGACTATTGATTCAGGCAAAGGAAGACTCGCCTCTATCCCATAACCATCCACATACTGATCCACACGCCCATCAGAATCGCAGGTAACATCCTGAACTCTACCTCGTTCTGTCATTGGCCCAGATAAATTAACTAAAGGTACTATTGGAAAGATCTGATCGATACCCCAGACATCCGGTATAGACTGGAAAACAGAAAAATTACAAAATAACTTACACGCTAGTTTCTCATTTAAAGTATCCAGTACGGATTGGTGGGAGCGAACGGTAGGATTCAGTTTCTTACGCAGCAAATGACAGGCGGCATAATAAAACTGTTCACCCAAAGACTTCTACTCCAATGAAATAATATTGTGAACAAATAAACTCTGTACTTCCCCAATCGAATAACTAAGGTTATGGTATACCTCAATGAGATCCCGTTCATCTAGGCTATTTTGAAGCCGCTGATAATCAATCCATAAATCATTGACCGTCGCCGATAACGGCTCCTTCGGTTGTTCTAAGTTCACCTCGGAATGTGGTTTTTCTATATCGATAACTTTGCTGATCAACACTGCATGGTGGGCAGTTAAGGCACGTCCCGACTCTGAAATAATATGCGGATATTCTATCTCCTGTTTATCACAAACCTCCTTCAGCCCGTGAACAATGTGCTGGGCGTATTCCTCCATGCTGTAATTCATTGAACAAGCGCTACGAGAACGCGTGCCTTCGTAGTCGACTCCCAAACCACCCCCAACATCAAAGCAATTTATTGGCGCACCTAGCCGATGCAGTTCCGCGAAAAACCGACCCGCCTCCCGTATACAGCGCTGTATATCTTTCGCACTAGAGATTTGTGATCCCATATGAAAATGCAACATCTGCAACCAGTGGAGCTTTTTACTTTCCTTCAGACGATCAACCAAGCTTAAAATTTGTTTCGCCGACAATCCGAATTTTGATTTCTCACCCCCAGTATTTTGCCAATTGCCCTTTCCCACTGTGGCCAAGCGCACTCTTACGCCAATACAAGGCTCGACGTCTAAGCTTTTGCTCTCCGCTAACACCAAATCCAACTCACTGAGCTTCTCAATAACGATAGTGACGCGCCTGTTTAGCTTGGTGCCCATTAATGCAAGCCTTACATATTCCCTGTCTTTGCACCCATTGCAGACAATGACATCTTGCGGCTGCTGGCTGAGTGCGAGAACCGCCAATAACTCAGGTTTGCTGCCCGCCTCTAGGCCTACTTGATGACCCTCTTGCTGCCGACCCGCTTGAATAATCTCTTCTACTACTCGTCGCTGCTGATTAACCTTGATGGGATACACAGCGGTAAAGCTTCCGTTGTACTGTTCTCGCTCCATAGCTTGGGCAAAGGCGGAACACAATTGGTGAACACGATCATGCAGAATATCTGAAAAACGCACCAGCACAGGCCAACCTAATCCCGCCTGCTCGATTTTTTCTAATAACAGAGTCAAACGGCCCTGATACGCTTGGCCATCATGGTGTGTTTGTACTACCAGCTCCCCTTCAGAATCCACCCCAAAGTAGCCGTCACTCCAATATTTAATGTTATAGACATCAGATATTGGAGTGACCTTATCAGTTTCATTGTCAGTTGTGGACATAAGCTTACTTCGCATTTTTGGATATCTTCCAAATATCGGATATCTTTATAGTTTGAAGGGAAAACAATATAGTTTAAGGTAAAAACGGTACGCCTCGCGCACAGGTGTATTATAATTCTACATCAGTATATAGGCCTCTTTAATCAGGCATTCAACTCACTGTTATAAAAGTTAATATGAACGACTCAAGCTATCAACACTGGTTCGTCGAAAAATTTGGTGATGAAGGCACCAGCTTCGGCCTAGCAATCAAATCAAAACTTCACGATGAGCAATCTGACTATCAGCGTATTGAGGTATATGACACCCAAACCTTTGGTCACCTTATGGTCATCGATGGCTGTGTTATGCTCACTCAAAGAGACAATTTTCTGTATCATGAAATGATGGCTCACCCTGCTTTATTTACCCACCCGGATCCGAAAAAAGTGGCTATTATCGGTGGCGGCGATTGTGGAACGCTGAAAGAAGTCCTTAAACATCCTGAAGTAAATTCTGCATGGCAAATAGAGATAGACGAAAAAGTCACTCTCCTTTCAGAGCGCTACTTCCCCGAATTATGCTCATCCAACGGTGACCCTCGGGCACATTTTTATTTTGGCGATGGTATTCAATGGATAGAAGCGCAAGCTGCAGACTCACTAGACCTCATCATTGTGGATTCCACCGACCCTGTTGGCCCTGCCGCAGGCTTGTTTACCCCAGCCTTTTTCAAAGCCTGTCATAGAGCGCTGGGGGATGCGGGCATCGTTGTACAACAAAGTGAATCACCACTTTTACACGCCACCACTATCATCAAATCATTGCACCGCAACATGAAGAAAGTTGGCTTTCGATCTGTGACCACTCTGCCCTTTCCACAGCCGGTTTACCCCACTGGCTGGTGGAGCTGCACAATGGCAAGTAAAGATATGGACTGTACTCGATTTCGTTCTGAGGATGTAAAAAACAAACGCTTTAAATGTGACTACTACAACACTGCCATACATCACGGAGCGCTAGCGCAACCCGAATTTTTAAAGCGCGCGCTGAAATCTTGTTGATATTGCTAATATCGAATCTAAATCTATTTTTTCGAACAATTCGTTTTCAAGTAGGACCGTAACTCAGCTTCTTTTTTCTCACGCTGCTCTTCTTCGCTCATATAGACTCGATTTCCATCCTCTTTCTCATGATATAGCCTGGATGCCCGCTCATGGCGTTTTTGATACAACCGAGCTCTGTTGCAGCTTTTCTTCTGTTTTTCTTTTTTCTTTAAAGACCTTTAATAACTTTTCCTGACGTTGTTTATAGTCACCGCTAGGTTGATAGATTCCTTTGTCTTGGGTATCGATTTCTAATTTTTCGCTTTCACTGCTCATTGGAGGCTTATCGCCAAAATGCACTTTTCCTTTAGCATCTGTCCACTTATACACTCCCGCAGTTGCTTGAACAGACCACAGGAAAACGAGTACTACGATGAACCCTACGCTCTTAGGAATATAAGCTGCCATGCTCCAGCGTCTCTGGCATTTTTCAAGATAGGTGACTTTCATTTCTATTTAAACTCTTTCCTATATCTCACCTAGAACGCTATAAGTATAGTCGTGGCCTTCAATGAAAAAAAGGGCGTCAATCGACGCCCTTTTTTATTCAAACTGCTTAGTTCGGCTAACTATTAGTAGTAAATTCCGGATAAGCTTCCATACCGCATTCAACTAGATCCACACCGTCATACTCTTCCTCTTCACTGACACGTATGCCGATGATTTTCTTCAGCGCAAACCAAACCACAAAGCTAGCGCCAAATACCCAAGCGAAAATAGTTGCAGCACCCACTAATTGTCCACCGAAGGTGGCTGAATCATTAGTGATAGGAACAAGAAATAGTTCTAACATACCACAAACACCGTGCACTGAGATAGCTCCAACGGGATCATCAATTCTCAATTTATCCAACCCTAGGATTGAGAATACAACCAATACACCGCCAGCGGCGCCAAATAGGGTAGCCTGCAAGGCTGAGGGCGTAGAAGGCTCTGCTGTAATTGCGACCAATCCGGCAAGAGCACCGTTCAGAAGCATGGTTAAATCAGCTTTACCAAATAACAAACGCGCCACAATAAGAGCGGCGATTCCACCACCGGCAGCAGCAGCATTTGTATTCAAGAACACCATGGCAACGGAGTTAGCATTTGCTATATCACCTAGCTTTAAAACCGAACCACCATTGAACCCGAACCAACCCATCCAAAGAATAAAGGTACCTAAAGTGGCTAAAGGAAGATTAGCACCAGGGATTGCATTAACTTGTCCCTCAGGTCCATATTTACCTTTACGTGCGCCCAGTAAAATAACGCCTGCTAGAGCAGCAGCGGCACCAGCCAAATGTACGATACCGGAACCAGCAAAGTCAGAAAAGCCAAAACCAGACACTTCACCACAGCTATCAGAACTGATCGCATCGCCTAGCGCATAAAGACCAAACACGCCACACTCTCCCATGGAACCTTCAACACCACCGCCCCAAGTCCAGCTACCTTCCATTGGGTAGATAACGCCAGTCATAAAGACTGCGAAAACAAGAAAAGCCCACAACTTCATTCGCTCCGCCACCGCACCAGATACGATTGACATGGCCGTAGCGACAAAGACTACCTGAAAGAAGAAATCCGAAGCGCCGGAGTAAACCGAACCACCTTCAAAGCCATTCTCCTTAGAAGCTGCTAACGCATCAGCAACGAGAGTATCCCCGCCTTCGATACCCGTTAACATGTAACTACCACCGTACATAACGGCGTAACCGCACACTAGATACATGATGCAAGAAACCGCGAATAACGCGACGTTTTTGGTGAGAATTTCTGTGGTATTTTTGGATCGCACTAGACCCGCTTCCAACATGGCGAATCCTGCTGCCATCCACATTACTAAAGCTCCGCACACCAAAAAGTAAAAGGTGTCCATCGCATACTGAAGTTGATAAATTTGATCTTCCATGGTTGCTCCTCCGCTCGGCACTTAACAGGCAACAAAGAAATGTTGAATATTATTTCTTTAGGCATAACAATATGAGCTATGAGCTATTGGAGCACTCTCACCTGCTTCTTGTCGTTGAAGTCGGCCACTGGCGGATC
>JAESQG010000176.1 GCA_016765265.1 Pseudomonadales bacterium
ACCAAAGAAATCAAAGTTGTGAAAGGACTCAACAAGGAGCGAGAAACAACAATGTTGTCATGGACAACACCATACTGGCCAGTGACAGGGAAAAATATCGACTGCACGTACATCCAAAGCACCCTACTTTCCGTCAACAATCTCTCATAGAGAGTAAAGTTTCGGGAAACATAGGCGTCAACAAGCGATTGCCTGGTCCAAATTAGATACCCAATAATAGCCAGTAACGGCATTACCAAAACGAACCCTCTTACTGACCGCCAAAACACCTTATTTTGACCTTCGGTGAAGAAGGAAAACTCAATAACAAGCAAATATGCGGGTATCAATACGCCATTTTCTTTACTCAACACCGACAAAACCATTCCGGTCGACACTGTCGAACCTAGGAGCATAAAAGAAAAAAAGTTTTCTCTTCCAACCACCCAACTTCTAATCTGAAGGTAAACCAGTATCGTAGCCATCATAAAAAAATGGCTAAGCAAGTTCATTCGCTGAATCGCATAAAGCACGGATGAGACATGCAAAGGATGAATCGCCCACCAAAGAGTAGCCATACAAGCGACAGCCACGCGGCGTTTAGTCTGCAATCCTAAATAAGAACCTATTAATTTTGCTATAAAATAGAGAACAACTGTATTGACTAGATGAATTGATAAATTGACTAACTTAAATGCCTTGGGCTGATCAGGCCAGCTTGCGTGCTGTATTGCGAAGCTAAGAAGCGAAAGGGGCCTTCCCCCAGGCCCAGCCTGACCACTGGTTACAAACTCCCAAACTGACATCTCACCCAGAGTGATATCTCTTAGCAAGTAAAGATTGGCGCTATCATCAAGAATAAATCCGCTGTCTAAACCCCACCAATACACCCCAATGACGCATAGGACCAGGGTGCATAAGATCGGGAAGTCGATTCTAACAACATTGGAGTGTATGGCAGTATGCCTCTTAGAATATTGCTTACTTGTAAACTGAAAATTATAGTTTAGACCATAGGCAATCAAGCAGTTCTCCGCCAAGGAACAGTCTTCTCAAGAAAAATAAACTACCCACATTTCACATTTGTAAACCTCTGCTAGAATTTGAATTTACACTCTCCAAACAGTTGAGCGACTAATAACTAGCAGGTACAGGAGCCCACCATGGACCGAATTAAGGCATTTTTATTCCACTTCTCTATTAGCGTATTTATTTTTNTTGTTATCGCTTATTTTATCGTCTTCGTATGGTATCCCGATTTTCACTTTTTTACTGACGGCGGTATTGAAGGAATAAAACTCGTCGCTGGAGTAGACCTAGTCCTGGGGCCATTACTCACCTTGTGCGTCTTTAAAAAAGGGAAACCCGGATTAAAGAGAGACCTATCTCTAATTGCTACATTACAATTTTCTTGTCTCGCCATTGGGTTATATTTGATTTACAACGAGAGACCCGTCGCCGTGATTTATTCAGACCGACAGATCTATTCTGTACCCGACGAGATGTTTGACATTTTCGATAGAGATTCAGCCCTACTGAGCGATTTTCCCGGCCGTTTTCCTAAACTAATTTATGTGGACTTTGGTACAGATGAGGACCATCTGAGCTATGTTCGACGAAAACAACATCGTGATGGCCTGATGCAATACCGCACGGACTTATATAAACCTTACGAGGATTTTTCGGANGTAGTCACCGACTGGGCCATCACCACGGAAGAACTANAAACCTCATATCCCCACAAGGAGGCTTTTATCAGTGATTGGATAATAAACGAAGGCTATACTCCAGACACAGTGAGATTCATCAATTTTTCAGGCCGTTATATGTCAGGTTTCATGGCTATCAATGCAACAACCGGAGTCTACGTAGAAGTATTAGCCAGATCCCATTTAAGAAAACCAGCAAAAACCACTGCAAAATAGTAGTTTTCAAACCAAAAAAAAGAGGCCATATGGCCTNTTTTTTGTTTGTCATGCAACAATATTAGGTNCCATCACACTCTATGCCACGAGCTGGATCGGTAGTTCTACAACCGATGCCAGACANTGCCCAGTCAANACTAGTCTCACTTACCACTGTCGGAATTAGAGTCAACGACATACCNNNGCCACCAGTATTCACACCAGTTGTGGTCACGATAATGGTCCCGTTCGTTGCAGAAGCAGAGGTAACGTAATTAATCTGACCTGCGCTAACAGTCGCTGGTAAAATGCCTGCCGTAGTAGTACTGGTACAGCCTGTAAACGTGTTTGTAGAAACCCAACAATCAACAACATGCGACTTAAAGCCAGAGATGCCTTGNACACCACCCACTACTTTCGTACGCTGAATGTAATTTTGATAAGCTGGAACCGCGACTGCCGCTAAAATGCCTATAATGGCAACGACAATCATTAATTCGATCATGGTAAAACCTTTTTGTACTCGACGCATATTAGACCTCCACGGACTTTGGCGACTTAATTTAAACTACTATTGTTTGGTTCACTAATGATCAAGCAGGCACCATGCCAGAAAACGAGAGTTCGGTTTAAAAAAGAACAAACACGTGGAGCTTCAACCACTAATGATGCCTTTTTTTCTATCGCCAATATTTTGACAAAAACCCTTCAGCAATAGCAAACAGAAACACGTTTGATTTCGGCAGAATCTGACAATTTCTGTCAACCCCTTTATGACCTTTTTTTGTTCTGCGCCATGTCAACACCATTAATGTTTACCACTGCCATTGAAGTATGACTAAAAGACTAAACAATTGCCGTCAACCATCGGCCTCGCGATTTTCTACTTACTTCACAGAGATACGCCCGGTAAAGTGATAGAATGCTGATAGACCGTCGGATAATCTACTGAGTAGGCTACAATAAAAATAACGGTCACTCTCGTGAGGTAACTCAAAATCTAATGGCATCAATCGGAGAATCAGCTGCACTGAGCGGGCTCGCCAGAAGCTTAGTGGCAGACAATATATTGGAACACGAGATCGCGGCTGAAGCCGTTCAATCTGCTAAAAAGGATCGCATTCCCTTTGTCACCCATCTGGTGCAAAACGACTTAGCTAAATCCAGAGACATTGCTATTTCCGCTGCGAAAGAGTTTGGAATACCCTTATTTGATTTAAATGCCTTTGATCCAGAATCAGCTCCCAAAGAGATTGTGAGCGAAAACCTCATTCGCAAACATCACGCACTCCCGTTGGCAAAGAGAGGAACACGTCTATTTCTAGCCGTATCCGACCCCACAAACATACAAGCACTTGATGAAATAAAGTTCAACACTGGCCTAAATACCGAGGCTGTGCTGAGCGAAGAAGACAAGCTAGCCGTCGCAATCGACAAATTCCTTGATAGCCAAGATACCTCCCTGGATATGGATGATGCGGACTTCGAAGATCTCGATATCGAGGCCGTAGAGGAACATAAGGACGAGGACACGGGAGCTGGGGCCGACGATGCACCCATCGTTAAGTTTATCAATAAGATATTGCTAGATGCCATTAAAATGGGAGCCTCGGATATCCATTTCGAGCCCTATGAAAAGTCTTACCGAATTCGGTTTAGGGCAGATGGGATCTTGCGAGAAGTCACCCGCCCACCGACAAACCTTGCCCCGCGTCTTGCAGCCAGATTAAAAGTAATGTCGCAAATGGACATTTCAGAACGGCGTGTCCCGCAGGATGGCCGAATCAAACTCAAAATATCTAAAACCCGATCCATCGATTTTCGAGTCAATACATTACCCACCTTGTTTGGCGAAAAAGTTGTACTGCGTATTCTGGATCCAGACAGTGCCAAATTGGGCATTGATGCTTTAGGCTATGAAGACGATCAAAAGCAACTGTATCTCCACGCCCTTGATTTACCTCAAGGTATGATTTTAGTAACAGGTCCCACTGGCAGTGGTAAAACTGTTTCCCTCTATACTGGGCTCAATATTCTCAACACTACAGAAAAAAATATTTCCACCGCAGAAGATCCAGTGGAAATTAACCTGGAAGGGATTAACCAGGTAAACGTCAACAAAAAAGTAGGCTTAGATTTTGGTTTAGCCTTACGCTCATTTTTGCGTCAAGACCCGGATATAGTGATGGTGGGTGAAATACGAGATCTGGAAACCGCGGAAATTGCCATAAAGGCCGCGCAAACGGGCCATTTGGTCCTGTCAACACTGCATACCAATAGTGCACCGGAAACTCTCACTCGATTACGCAATATGGGTGTACCCTCATTTAATATTGCCACATCGGTGTCCCTCATTATCGCTCAACGTTTAGCACGACGGTTATGTAAACACTGTAAAAAAGTACTAGAGGTTCCCGAAGAATCCCAGCTAGAAACGGGCTTCACACAAGAAGAGATTGGCACCTTTAAAATTTATGCTCCCGTAGGATGCGACAAATGCACGGAAGGCTACAAGGGCCGAGTGGGCATCTACGAAGTAGTCAAAATAACGGATACCATTGCACGCATCATTATGGAAAATGGAAACTCTATTGAGATTGGCGATGCGGCGAAAAAAGAGGGTTTTCCTGATCTTAGGGCTTCCGGCCTTAAAAAAGTGATGAGTGGCGTCACTAGTTTAGAAGAAGTTAACCGCGTGACGACAGGGCATTAATTATGGCTGTACAAGCAAAAAAACGCGCTCGCGCTGAGAAAGCACCAAGCTTGAGTACCTTCACTTGGGAAGGACAGGATCGTCGCGGTAACAAAACCAAAGGCGAAACCCCAGGGGCCAGCATTGCCCTGGTAAAAGCAGAGTTGAGAAAACAAGGCATCACACCTAAAAAAGTGAAGAAAAAGCCTAAGGCACTTTTTGAAACAAAACAAAAAATAAAACCTTTGGACATTGCCATTTTTACCCGCCAACTCGCTACCATGATGAAAGCAGGTGTCCCTTTAGTGCAAGCATTCGGGATTGTCGCCGAAGGTCTTGACAATAAGTCAATGAAAGAGCTTATCCTAAAAGTAAAAGTAGAAGTAGAAGGGGGTAATAGTTTGGAGTCTGCGCTACGCAAGAATCCCGCTCAGTTTGATGATCTCTTTTGTAGTCTTGTGGGTTCGGGGGAGCAATCGGGTGCCCTAGAAACCATGCTGGACCGCGTCGCCACCTATAAAGAAAAAACCGAAGCCTTAAAAGCCAAAATCAAAAAAGCGTTAAAATATCCCATCGCGGTTATCATTGTAGCTCTCGTCGTTACAGCCATCCTTTTAATCAAAGTTGTGCCCACCTTTCAGGATCTGTTTGAGGGCTTTGGCGCCGAGCTACCGGCATTTACACAAATGGTGGTTGACCTGTCTGAATGGATGCAAGAATACTGGGTGATAATACTCGGTGTTATCATAGTGTTTGGTTACGGATTCTCTGAATTAAAAAAACGCTCGCAAGCGTTTTCGGATTCTCTGGACAGACTCGCCTTAAAAATGCCCGTAGTCGGCGATATCATTTTTAAAGCTACCATTGCAAGATATGCCCGCACACTCGCCACCACATTTGCAGCAGGCGTACCTTTAGTTGAAGCACTGGAGTCTGTCGCAGGAGCAACCGGTAACGTGGTCTACAGAAATGCAGTTCATCGCATTAAAGAGGATGTATCAGCAGGTCAGCAGCTTAACTTCTCAATGAGAGCAACTGGTGTTTTTCCTTCTATGGCCATACAGATGGTGGCCATTGGAGAGGAATCCGGTGCTCTCGATGAAATGCTTGCAAAAGTGGCAACCTATTATGAAGATGAAGTTGATAATGCAGTGGATGGGTTAACCTCTTTAATGGAACCCATCATCATGTCGGTACTGGGAGTACTCGTAGGTGGTCTGATCTTTGCGATGTACATGCCTATATTCCAGCTCGGTTCGGCAATGTAATTATTGTTTGGTTATTGCAAGTCCTCTAGCGGCTATCAATACTTAGCCGCTTTCCTACCCCCCCCTATTCAATTAAGACATTTTAATGGAATTTTTTTTCGCCCTACAAGATAACCCAATGGCCTTCTATGCAAGTATTGGTATCTTGGGCTTGCTCATTGGTAGCTTTCTAAACGTTGTTATATATCGCTTGCCCATAATGATGGAGCGAGAATGGCAAGGCCAAGCCCAGGAGATATTAGCAGAATTAAACAAGGCAGAACCCGCAAGTATTGATAAGGAACAACCCTTCAATCTTATCCTACCCGCCTCGTCTTGCCCTGGATGCGGTCACAAAATTAGGCCCTGGGAAAATATTCCAGTGCTTAGCTACCTTTTTCTTTTAGGGAAATGCAGCCAGTGCAAGACTGCTATTTCTCTGCGTTACCCTATTATCGAAACGACTACCGCCATCCTCTCGATAATGGTGGCGATACACTTTGGACTTAGTTGGCAGACGATCCTAGCACTACTACTGACTTGGAGCTTGGTGGTGCTTACCATGATTGATTTCGATCATAAACTACTGCCAGATAGCATCACTCTTCCACTTTTGTGGCTAGGCTTGCTCGCTAACATTCAAGGACACTTCGTTCCACTACCTCAGGCGGTCATAGGTGCTGTCGCAGGCTATCTCAGCCTGTGGTCGGTATTTTGGATATTTAAACTATTAACGGGTAAAGAAGGAATGGGCTATGGAGACTTTAAGTTACTAGCGGCCTTTGGCGCATGGTTCGGCTGGAAATCCCTGCCCATGATAATAGTAGGATCTTCCTTGGTGGGTGCTATGGTGGGCATTACACTGATTATCGCATTAGGGCGTGACAAAGATATTCCTATACCTTTTGGCCCCTATCTTGCGGCAGCAGGCTGGATTGCAATGCTATGGGGTGACATAATCTCGAACACCTATTTTAGGTTCATGCTATAACGATTTATATAATAGCGATTTATCCGAGAGAACAGCTTCAGAGAGATTAAATAATGATCATAGGTTTAACAGGCGGTATTGGCAGTGGCAAAACCGCCGTTTCAGACTCATTTGCCGAGAAAGGCATCACCATCGTTGACGCCGACATTGTATCAAGGCAGGTGGTAGAACCCGGAACACCAGCCCTAGCGAAGATTAAGGAGCATTTTGGTGCCGAAGTTATTGATGAGAATAACGAGCTAGATCGACGCGCTCTTCGCACTAAAGTATTTGGCAATGTTGAGGAACGAAAATGGCTAGAGAGCATTCTACATCCTTCTATTTCAAAAGAAATATGGAAACAATTGCAAGCAAGCGAAACGATCTACACCGTATTAGCGTCGCCCCTCTTGTTCGAGACCACCCAATTTGAAATGGTTAACAGAACCCTAGTAGTGGACGTGCCTGTAGAGCTTCAAATTAGCCGTACTATCTCAAGAGACGATACTGATGAAGCGGGCGTCAAAGCCATTATCGCGGCTCAAATGGATAGACAAGAAAGACTCTCCAAAGCAGATGACGTTATCCTTAACGATAAAGATCTCGATCACCTTCTTAGCGAAGTCGACAAATTACATGAGACTTATCTGCAAATGTCCACCTCTAAAGCCTAGATTTTTAGGACCTAGATTTTTAGGACCTGATTTCCCAAGCTAAACTAAAATAGACGTTAAATTTATCACTATTATTATGTTAGAAAAACCTATCACGCTTAAATGTCCAACTTGTAGCAAGGCACTAGAATGGAGCGATAAGTTTCCATTCAAGCCCTTCTGCACCTATCGCTGTAAACTGATAGACCTCGGTGAGTGGGCGAATGAAAATCATAGCATCGCCGGGCAACCCAGCTTGGGTACCGAAGACGATGAGTCCTTATCGTAATAGATTATTGTGACGATTATTGTGACTCCAGAATTCACTTATACCCGACACACCTTGAGCCCCCTGTGACCGTGCCATATCAAGGTCCGTAATGCTTAGACCACCCAAGGCATAGACCGGCAAATTAATCGACTCCACGAATTCAGAGAAAAGAGGCCACCCGATAGGGTCAGCGTTAGGGTGAGAAGACGTCTGTAATATTGGGGACAAAGAAGCATAATCACAGCACAGCGATTCCGCTTTCTTCAATTCCTCCACAGAATGACAAGAGGCACCTAACCATAAATTCGGAGCGATCGGACGTACGGATATCGATTCTGAAGATACAGACCCTGAAAATATTGAGCCCGTAGAGAACGTCATCATTTGTCGTGACGAGAGGTGAATGCCATCAGCTTCAAGTTGATCCAGTAATG
>JAESQG010000177.1 GCA_016765265.1 Pseudomonadales bacterium
GAGGATTGGTTTGCATTGATGAACTGGCATCAAAGTGGCCTATCCCCTTTGCAAGAATCCGTTGATCATCACTGGCTGATATTTATCGATGATGTGGGTTTGTCTGATCCGCTTATATCAGCCTTACAAGCTCCCTCAGATGAAAAGCAAACCATCACTACCGTCACCAAAGCTAGCCAATTTAAAAAGAATAACGAAAACGCCTTCGAACTGGACCCCAACAACTACGATCATTTTGATAAGTTATTAGCAGCAGTATTTGAAACCGAGTCGCCACCACAACATGTTATTTATATGTGGCCCACATCCACTGGGCCAAGTCAGACTAACAACGCCAACGCCCTACTCGCCGATTTAGAATCACAAATGGATTCGTGCTTTTGGGGGTTATTTAATTTAAGTAAAATCTTAGGAGAGGTGGACGATACCGTTACCTTATCGGTCATCTCATCGGACATGCACTCCATTGGCGGTCTACCCAGTCAGCCGGCAAAAACTATGCTGGTGGGTCCTGTGGCTGTACTACCCCATGAATATATGCATGTAAGCTCAAGATCCGTGGACGTGCACATTCCAAACACGGACTCATTTACCCTTGAAAAAATTGCTAAACAGATAGTAAGGGAAATACGGTCTGAACCTACAGATCAGTTTGTTGCCTACAGAGGGCATGATCGGTGGACTCGAAAAATTGAGCCTACCAACACCGACCCCATTGCTGACACTTCCTGGTTACGACCCGAAAGTTCGATCTTGATCACTGGAGGCTTGGGCGGTATCGGTCTCAACATCGCCAAGCAGTTAGCTACACGAGGAGCAAAAAACTTAGTACTCGTCAGCCGTCGCGGTTTACCTGACAAAGACGGCACAGACAGTACTACGCAGGAAAAAATCAAACAGATTAAAGAAATCGAAGCTATAGGCGCACGGGTCATAATCGCAGCTGCCGATGTGACCGATCACGCAGCGATGAAACAAGCCATAGACACTGTTAAAAATGACATTGGTGAACTACACGGTGTCGTTCATGCCGCAGGCAGCATGGATGATCAACTGGTTGTGCTAAAAACCAGAGAGTCTGCAGAAGTCGTTATTAATGCGAAAGTGCGCGGCGCGATAAACCTAGATTCGATTCTAACAGATACACCACTGGATTTTTTCGTTGTGTTCTCTTCCGTCGCCTCCTTTATCGGCTTGCCTGGACAAATTGACTACTCCTCTGCTAATGCATTTTTAGATGCCTTTGCTCGAGAAAGATCCCTACGCGCACCGGGTCGAACACTCGCCATTAATTGGAACGCATGGGCAGACGTGGGTATGGCAGCCACCCTCTTAAAAGAAAGAGGAATCGATGCTTCATCTAGTGATCCCTCATCTGTGAATTCTTCATCTACCGACCCCTCATCTACCACCCCCTCAACAAGTGGGTCGTTCATAAAGGTAGAGCACCCCTTACTTGATGGTTATACCGAGCTTGCCTCCGATGAGCATCTGTATACAACTCAATTTAACTTACAAGACCACTGGATATTATCAGAACATCAAACTAACCAAGGTGTCGCCTTAATACCGGGAACAGGTTATATAGAACTACTCAGAGCTGCCTTCACTAATCATATTGACCAAGAAAAACTATCCAATGGCCTAGCTGTAGAATTATCGGACATTCAATTTCATTCAGCTTTTCAAGTTGAACCCAATAAGAATTGCCCCTTGCATGTTAATACTGATGGCTCTACAGAAAATATGTCCATCTCAATCTACTCCGACTCCGATGAATTACCTCATGCCACGGGCAGCGCTCGTTGCCTCTCGATTCCCACTCCGACCACCATCGATATCACTGCCATCCGCCATCGCTGTGCAAACACAGCGAAAACCCAGGGTAAATTCATGGACCAAATATTTATGGAGTTTGGTCCTCGCTGGGGTTGCATTGACAGTATGCATTTTTCGGAAAAAGAAGCGCTGGTAGATCTAGAATTACCGGAAGAATTTGCACACGATCTAGATCACTACAAAATACACCCTAGCGTCCTCGACATGGCAACGGGTTCCACACAATTTTTGTTGGAAGGTTTAACTAAAGATGATTTTTACGTCCCGGTGGGCTATGAACAAGTCTTAATTATGGGTGACATGCCACGAGCCTTTGTCAGTCACATTCGCGCTAAGGAGTCAGAGACACCCGGATTCGCTATTTTCGATATCACATTAATGACTCAGGTAGGCCAACCCTTTGTTGAAATCAAGGGCTTTACCATGAGAAAAGTCGATATTGATTTTACTTCTGCGCAGACACAAAATCAGGGGGTCAATGATACTGATAGCACTGCTATCGCCGAAGATGCTCACAAAATTGATCCCCTTGAAGAGATCCTGCGAGAAGCCATACTGCCTCAGGAAGGCATCAAAGTATTTGATCAAGTCATGGCACAAGACCAGAGCAGTTCTCAATGGATAATATCATCCGTCGACTCGGCACTTTGGCTGCGTCAACTTAATGCAGCTCAATTAGGGGACTCAGCAGAAGCTGATATCACTAGTTTCGTAAAAGAAGACATCCATGATCCCGACATTGACCCCGATATACCGAACATCGAGGAACTGTTAGCGAGTCACGAGGGCGTGGATGTCGCCATCGTTAGATCCCACCTCGACGACAACGGTAGACGGCGGCTGATCGCACATTTTATCGCAGACGAAGACGAATACATTACCGTAACGGAATTACGAAAGTTCGCAAAAGCCAAGCTCGAGGAAAAACTAGTACCCCAACAATTAATTGAACTAGATGAATGGCCAGAAGATGCAGATGGCAACATAGACAGAACTCAGCTAGTCGATCCCCTTGCACCGGTAGATCATCATATTCCACCCGTTACTCGGAGTGAGAAAAAATTAGCACAAATCTGGCAAAGTGCAGTGGGAGTACCCCGCATCAGTTTGACTGATAATTTCTTTGATATCGGCGGACATTCACTGGTATCCATACGCGTAATCGTCAAAGTAAAAAAGGAATTTGGGGTAAGACTGGATCAAGCGAAAATGGTATTGCTAACACTGGAACAGATGGCTAACGAAATAGACACGCAACTCGGTGGTACAAACAATGCTAACCAAACTGAAAGTATAACTGCGGGTGCAGCATCAACTGACACTCAATCAGACCCTAGCTCAAAACAAGCTGAACNACCGGCCGATACCAAAGAGGAGAAAGCACCAAGAAAATTATTCAAATCGCTGTTTAATCGAAAGTGATATTATTGGTGACCTAGCCTGCGTTTTTTAAGGCAGAGATACAACTCAATGTATCAAGTTTAATCTTCCTGAAATTAGTTGATTGTATCCATCTCTTTATGTAGGACGCCGATAATTTCAATGATGCCGTTACCAATAAAATAAAATACCACATGCTGTCCCTGGGGAAAGCTGGAGTAACCTTCGCAAATATCGCCACGATGCTTACCTGACAACGGGTTATTGGCTAGCCATTGCTAGCTTGTCTCGCGCCGTCAGATAAGTGGGCACGTAACGCGTCTAGTTTGCTCTTACGTTCTTCCATACATCGAAGCGCATCTCGAACCACNTCACTAGCAGAACCGTAACGGCCGCTAACCACTTCATTTTTAATGAACACCTCCCAGTGTTCTCCCAAGCTTAAACTTGTAGTAGCCATAACAGACCCCATATATACATATTTGTTGATTATGTATATATGCCGAGCAGGAGGCTTAAGCAATACGGTCCTCGTCATCTCTACTTGCCAATGTTAAAAACCATCACTGAAAAGTAGGGATGATTGATAAAACTTCATTTATCGATCATAATAATGGATATATTTGATCGATAAAAGTTGAGCCCATCAATCAAAATTATAGTAATCTTAAATATTTCAAATACATATATACATGAGCCATTATGCTATGCCTAACGATAATTGGGTTTGGAAACATCCAAATTGGCCTAATTTTGTATTCCCACCTGATCAGCTTGCAGATGCAGAATCAACCTTTATCAAAGGCGCTGGTATTAACATTGGCATTGCTAGTCAGCTCAATACCGAGCAACAAGGGGAGCTAGAGGTCCAATTATTATCTGCGATGGCATTGGAAACATCAGAAATCGAGGGCGAAATTTTAAATCGAGATAGCGTCCAAGCATCCATTCGCAAACAGTTAGGTTTACAAACAGAACCAAGAACCTCCACACCTGCTGAGTCAGGTATTGCCGAAATGATGGTGAGTCTTTTCCAGCGCTACCAAGATCCACTAACTCACGAGACCTTGAGCGAATGGCATTGCATGGTGATGCAAGGCCCACGCGATATCGGCACTATGGGAGCCTATAGAACACATCAAGAACCCATGCAAATCGTATCCGGTCCAGAGTACGATCGAAAAATCCACTTCGAAGCCCCGCCATCATCTCAGGTAAAAGATGAGATGAACAAATTCCTAACATGGTTTACCGACACAGCACCCGATGGTTACCAGCCCATGGGACCTCTGACAAGAGCTGCGATTGCCCATGTATGGTTTGAGTGCATACATCCCTATGAGGATGGAAATGGAAGAATTGGCCGGGCTATCGCTGAAAAGGCCATCGCGCAAAGTATCGGTTGTCCTACCGTTAGCTCCTTGAGCAACATCATGCTTGAACGTCGAAAACAATATTACGCAGAGCTAGCTAAAATGAATCGTCGTTTAGATATCGAAGAATGGTTGAGCTGGTTTGCCGACGTTGCCTTGTCTGCTCAACAAAACACGCGACAAAACGTACTCTTTTTGATTGAAAAAGCGAAATTATTTGATCGTACTTCCTCGCACTTAAATCAGAGACAAGAGAAAGTGATTTCACGTTTGTTTGACGCGGGACCAAAAGGTTTTATCGGTGGTCTGAGTGCCGCCAATTATCGAAGCCTAACCGGTGCATCTACTGCATCGACGACACGGGACTTAACTGATCTTGTGGGGAGAAATATTTTAACGCGAACTGGAGAGCGTAAATCTACCCGATATTATTTGAATATTGAATCGGATATAAAAGGCTTGTAGTGCTCTATGGACGCCCCCCTTTTTAATATATCCCCCTCCTCTACACAAAAGGATTAATCACACGAGCTCCCGTTCCAATGAAATCGTCAGTATTTCGGGTGACGAGACATAAATCATAGGCTAAAGCGGTTGCTGCGATCTGCTTATCCAAAGCATTCTCATGATGGGGCACCCGCAGCCGGCCCCAAAGTTGCGCTTCGATTGCTGTAAACTCAAGAATATTATTTCTGTATGCAGCAATAATATTCTTGAGCCAAGATTCAAGCATCTTTGCTTGTGAATTATCTCCTCTATGCCTTATTAATTCTACACCGCGCCGAAGTGTTATTTCCCAAATTACTGCCGTACAAAAACCCACTTTTCAACTTAATTCTCGTCGTAACAAATCCAGCTAACTACGACAGTAATTTGGGAAATCAAAATTCTTAGAAATAATTACTTACACCAAATTCGTTCACCATTCAACCAGCAACATCTTCACGTTTTTACCGTGTACAATTCACTCCATGAAACTGTTTTTCGATAACATTGATTCCCTAGATCAATTCACCCACCAACTTGATCGCTACAACGGATCGCTTTCCTGTCAACATTGCAGCAAACAAAATCAATTCGTGCCGCATGGCTTTGTCTATAAAAATCAACATATTAAATATGCCGATAAAAAGGAACCGGTAGGTAAACGACTATTGTGTTCCAATCGTTACGGTAGATCTGGCTGTGGCCGCACGCTAAGGCTCTATCTGGCTGACTACATACCCTCATTAACCCGGTCATCAACACAGGTCACACTGTTTTTTCTCTGGCTATTGAGTGGCAGTCCCATTCAAGCCGCCTATCAAAAGTCTGCTCACGCTACCGATCCCCGAAACGCCTATCGTTGGCTTACTAAGTGTCAAGCCAAACTCACTACATTCAGAACCTTTCTATCTACTCGCTCTTTTGAATTCACCGATAGTTTTTCAAAGAGAACAAATCGGCTACAGCACCTACTACCCACCGTAAAAAGACTGCATGAAAAGTTCGGTGATTCATTTGCCATTCGCTTTCAATTAGAGCGACAAGTCAGCTTTATTTAAGACGAGTTCACTGCCATTTTTTCATACATCTCTATCACTGACTTCTCTTTTTTTGGCTTTACACAAGGTCATTAATAGCATTGGGGAAAACTCAGTTTACCAAATTACTATCTACCAACGATGACTACCTCCAGCTGAAAGTATTCACCTTATCTGCGCAACCGAATACGTCTCTCGCAGAGCTCATCATAGCGCCATAACATACGACACCTCTAGCTGAGAGAAGTAAACAACTGATAATTCGTCGCCGAAACGGAGAACAACATGCCCCCTAATAGAAATACACCCATCGACATTAGGCTCAGAGTATTGAGCGCTGTAGACTTTGCACCTGGCGAATCAATTCGCGAGCGCATTAAGTATGTTGCTTCGAAAGCATTTGTAGATGCCCATACAGGTCACGAATACCAGTTTACATGGCGCACCATAAGCACGTGGCTCTATCGGTATAAAAAACACGGTGTCACGTCCTTAGACAATAAAACCCGTGCAGATAAAAATTCCTATCGTAAAATACAACCTAATGAACTTGCTGAAGCCATTAACGAGATACTGCCCACTCTGAGTAAAAATAAAACCGGCACCTTCGTTAAAAGCGTGGTTTACCATCAGCTACAACAACGTGGCTTCGTCAAACGCCATCAATTATCGCAAACTTCATTCTATCGCATGGTCAGAGAACACAACTTGCTAGATGCTGAGAAAACGAAAAAGCTTCGCCTTTCATTTTGTATGCAATATGCGAATGAGCTTTGGCAAGCCGATACCATGTATGGACCATCTATCAAACAGGGCGATGGTTCGTGGCGTAAAACATTTTTGATTGCATTCCTTGATGACGCTAGCCGTGTAATTACTCACGGCGAGTTTTTCTACCGCGATAATACCGAGAACATGATTGACGCCTTCCGTACCGCTCTATTCAAGAGAGGAAAACCAGACCGGCTTTACTTTGACAATGGGGCTAACTACAAATCTACCGAAATCTTGCAGGCCTGTCTTCGGCTCGATATTAGGCTCTCCCATGCCCCTGTTCGAGATGGAGCAGCTAAGGGAAAAATCGAAAGGTTTTTTAGAGGATTCAGGGATCGCTTTCTCACTCAACATGTTGAGTTTCAAACCCTTGAGGAGCTAAACGAAAAAACCCACCACTGGATAGAGAATGAATATAACGCCAAACATCATAGTGGGATTCAAATGATTCCTATTGATCGTTTTGCTCTTGATGTGGATCGCGTTAAGTTTCTAACTGATGACAAGTACTCAGAGGAAATTTTCTTTGTTGAGCAAAATCGAAAGGTAAGTAAAACCAATGTTTTTTCAATCAACTCACAAAAATACGAGTGCCCCGTGGACTTGAGAGGAAAAACAATTCAGGTACGTTATAGCAGAAGCATGAGAGATAGATTTATTGTGTTCTTTGCCGATAAACGAATGGGAGAAGCCTCTTTACTTAATGTTCACCAAAATGCAGATCAAATCAGAGAACTCTACAATAAAAATACACGAGGTGACTCATGATAAAAAATACATTCGGAATCACTAAAGAACCCTTTAGCAGAGTAAATCCAGGCTTGTTAGCCCAACAGAAAAGAATATTTGACCTTATCAAAATTCATTCACAGCACGGTGGTTTCTCTGTTATCATTGGAAATCCTGGCGTGGGAAAATCTATATTGCGTGAACACATTGAAACGTTAGGTAGCGAGAGAGACACGGTTGTCGCATCCTTCTCGCAAACAATGCATACCTATACCAACATGCTTAAACAACTGGCAGAGTCATTTAGAATTGACGTTCCGACAAAGACGCTAGAGAAAGAACTTATTCAAACTGCGTACCGCCACGTCAAAGATCGTAAAGTGCTTTACACACTAATTGACGAGGCGCACCTGATGGACATGCAGGTATTAAGAAAGCTGAGATTGTTGTTCGACCGGTTTCCAAAGAATCATAACTTAGTGCTATTTGGTCAAAGGGATTTATTGTATTATCTATCGATGAATGTGAATGAGGATATCAAAAGTCGAATTACTTATTCGGAGAATATATTCCCACTAAATGATGGAAATCTTGAACAATACATATTAGTAGAATTAGATGCTGTTGGCTTGGGGCATCATACCTATGATAACTCATCCATTGAGTTGATATTGAGATCGGTACAAGGAAATCTTAGATTATGCCGAAACCTCTGCTATAGCAGTCTCATTGAAGCTTGCAGGGATGGTAAGCGAACCGTAACTACCACTCATATCAACAACGTTCTTGTTCAACCACATTGGCGCTCTCACGAAGAATTAATTAAGCAGCAGGTGGTGTAGTGACTATGAAACTGATGCAGATAAGAACTTATTGGGATGCTGATGATGCCTATGCCGTCATCACTTTTTTAGATGAGTTGCGGGAGGTGCTATTAGCCGTTTATGCCGACGAGATTGGAGAATTGAAAAGCGAAAAATCGTTGAAGCAGGAACATCTTAGTTATGACGATAAGTTAAAAGCTTCCGACACTATTTAGATTATAACCAAATAATACAACTTAAGGGCTAACGCCCTTTTTTTGTGCCTGACCGTTTTCGATAGCCAAAAGCATCGCACAACAGGCAAGAGCATTCAGAACATTTTGAATTCCCAAAGCAGTCGCACACAAAGTCAAACATTTTGCTGTTTGCCAGCATGATCATAAATTGGGAAATAATATGATTTTAATTTGACTGGGCGGGATTATCGTACGACGAGAATTTGGTAATATCGCGAATTATTTTCCTAATCGTACGATCAGAGTTTGGCTTAAAATATGATGTTAATTCTGCGCTCTACAGCAGTAAATAGTTATCTCTAAAGTTTCTCAATA
>JAESQG010000178.1 GCA_016765265.1 Pseudomonadales bacterium
TATTGAACGAAAAGTTAAGCATCCAATATATGGGAAGTACATGCGTCGCTCAACTAAGCTGCAAGCACATGATGGTGAAAATGCCTGCGGACAGGGTGATATTGTCACTATTGAGGAATGCAGGCCTATCTCAAAAAAGAAGTCCTGGCGATTGGTTAACATTGTCACGAAGTCTAAATAAAGTTTAACGATACAGTTTACAAGCCGGCTCTATAGGGCGGCTAAGAATTTAAAGTGATAAGGTCGGAGTTTATCGATGATACAGACACAATCAAATCTCGAAGTAGCTGACAATAGTGGCGCACGTCGGGTTCAGTGCATCAAGGTGCTGGGTGGTTCACATCGTCGTTATGCGAATGTAGGTGATGTAATTAAAGTGACCGTTAAAGAAGCCATCCCGAGAGGCAAAGTTAAGAAAGGCGATGTGCTGGATGCGGTGGTTGTTCGGACGCGTAAGGGAGTTCGGCGACCTGATGGATCTTTAATTCGTTTTGATGAGAATGCCGCGGTTCTATTAAATGCTCAAGCACAGCCCATTGGCACAAGAATTTTTGGACCGGTCACGCGTGAGCTTAGAAACGAGAAGTTTATGAAAATCATATCCCTAGCGCCTGAAGTGCTCTAAGGCGAAGGAGCCAAAGGATGTTGAAGATAAAGAAAAATGATGAAGTAGTCGTGATCGCTGGCCGAGATAAAGGCAAGCGAGGCAGGGTTCTTTCAGTCTTGGCCAATGGTAAATATATGGTACAAGGTATCAATATGGTAAAAAAACACCAGAAGAGTAATCCTCAAAAGGGCATTACTGGAGGCATCCTTGATAAGGAAGCAGCCATCGCCAAGTCAAATGTAGCTTTATATAATCATGCCACTGCAAAAGCCGACAAAGTTGGATTTAAGCTGTTAGACGATGGGAAAAAAATTCGAATCTTCAAGTCTAATAACGAAGCGATAGACGCCTAACTGGATAAATTAGAGACATGAGTAACCTCAGAGAAGTCTACCAAAAAGAATTGGTATCTAAGATACAAAGTGAACTTGGTCTTAAAAATGTCATGGAAGTTCCGAAAATTACCAAAATTACCCTCAATATGGGCGTGGGTGAAGCTACGCAGGATCGAAAGGCCATTGAAGGTGCGGTAACTGACATGACAAAAATTGCCGGCCAAAAACCCATTGTGACGCTAGCTAGAAAGTCGGTCGCAGGGTTTAAAGTTCGAGAAGGTTGGCCGATAGGATGTAAAGTGACTCTGAGAGGTGCTCGGATGTATGAGTTCCTCGACCGATTTGTGTCTATATCTATCCCGAGAATACGCGATTTTCGCGGCCTTAGCCCAAAGAGTTTTGACGGTCGAGGGAATTATAGTATGGGGATAAAAGAGCAAATTGTATTCCCAGAGATAGATTTTGACAAAATTGATAAACTACGCGGTATGGATATAACCATTACAACATCGGCGATTAATGATGAACACGGTCGGGCATTATTGAGTGCATTTAATTTCCCGCTAAAGAAATAATCGATAGGTTCTAAAAAATGGCAAAAGTATCAATGGTAGAGCGTGAAAAGAAACGTACCAAACTCGTTGCAAAATACGCTGTAAAACGCAAGGCGCTAAAGGCGGCCATTAGAAATCCAGAGTCTAGTGATGAAGATCGCTGGGAAGCTCAGCTGAAGCTTCAGGCGCTTCCAAGAGATTCCTCACCGAGCCGTCGTCGGAACCGATGTGGGCTAACAGGCCGGCCGCACGGATATTACAGGAAGTTCGGTTTATCTAGAAATAAATTGCGCGAATCTGCTATGCGTGGAGAAGTGCCTGGCTTAGTGAAGGCAAGCTGGTAAATAAAACATACCCAGGAACTATAACGGAGCTAGCGCAACATGAGTATGCAAGATCCAATCGCTGACATGCTAACTCGCATTCGTAATGGCCAGATGGCTAAAAAAACTGATGTGAGTATGCCCTCCACGAAAATCAAAGTGGCTATTGCCAAAGTTTTGGTGGACGAGGGTTATGTCAGTGGGTACGAAATTGATGCGGGCGTAAAGCCTACACTTAATATTGAATTAAAGTATTACGAAGGTAAGCCAGTGATTGGTGAGGTGTCTCGAGTAAGTCGCCCCGGCCTTCGAATTTACAAGACAAAAGATGAACTCCCTAAAGTCAGAAATGGCTTGGGCGTTGCAGTAGTCTCAACTAGCCGAGGCATTATGACCGACCGGGCAGCGCGCAAAGCTGGCATTGGCGGCGAAGTGCTTTGTTACGTCTGGTAAAGTTAAGGTAGAGCGATATGTCAAGAGTTGCTAAAAACCCTATCACGGTTCCGAAAGGGATTGAGATAAAGCAGGCAGAGCAAGAGATTACGGTGAAAGGGCCAAAGGGTTCTCTCACGTTGAAGCTTAATAGTTTGATACAAGTGGAGTCGACTGACGATGTTTTGAGAATAAAGCCCAAAACTGAGTCGAGAGAATCCTGGGCGCAAGCGGGAACGGCTCGTTCACTTATCAATAATATGATCATCGGCGTTGTGTCGGGATTTGAGAAAAATTACAATTGCAGGGAGTCGGGTATAGGGCACAGGTTAAGGGCAAAGTCATTAACTTAACGCTTGGGTTCTCGCATCCAATCTCGTATGAGCTGCCCGAAGGCGTTTCAGCTGAAGCTCCCAGTCAAACAGAAATTATCTTGAAAAGCGCTGATAAACAATTGCTTGGTCAAACTGCTGCTAATGTGCGAGCTTTCCGACCACCAGAGCCCTATAAAGGGAAAGGTGTGCGTTACGCGGATGAGCATGTAAGACGTAAAGAAGCGAAGAAAAAGTAGTCGTAAATTAAAGATTACTAGGAAATAAAGTCATGAGCACAAAGAAGACAGCAAGAATTCGCCGGGCGAAAAAGGCGCGTTTTAAAATGAGAGAGTTGGGGGTAGATCGCTTGTGCGTCTATAGGACACCTCAGCATATATACGCTCAAGTCATTGCAGGAAATGGAGGGACGGTCATTGCTTCTGCATCCACCGTCGAAAAAGATCTACGTGGTAGTACTGGCGGCAATAGTGATGCAGCAACCAAAGTAGGTCAACTCATTGCAGATAGAGCAAAAGCGAAAGGTATCACTAAGGTGGCATTTGATCGCTCCGGGTTTAAATATCATGGTCGTGTTAAAGCGTTGGCTGATGCTGCACGTGGAAACGGGCTAGATTTCTAAGGGTTGAATAGAATGGCTAAAGTCGAAGACAAGAACGAAGGTCTCCAAGAGAAACTTGTTCAGGTAAATCGCGTAGCGAAAGTGGTAAAAGGTGGTCGAATTTTTGGTTTTACTGCGCTAACTGTTGTCGGAGACGGTAATGGTAAAGTTGGATTTGGTCGCGGTAAAGCCAGGGAAGTACCTATTGCTATACAGAAAGCTTTAGAGGCTGCTCGGCGGAACATGATAGACATTGATCTGGAAGGCTCGACTCTTCAGCATGCTATTAAAGCGCGCCACGGGGCTTCACAGGTGTATATGCAACCCGCATCAGAAGGTACCGGAATTATCGCCGGTGGAGCAATGCGTGCCGTTTTTGAAGTAGCGGGAGTGCAAAACGTGTTAGCGAAATGTTACGGATCAACAAATCCTGTGAACGTGGTAAGGGCGACCTTTGAAGGTTTAAGAGCAATGACTTCTCCTGAATCCATCGCCGCTAAACGTGGAAAAACGGTTGCTGAAATATTGGAGTAATGGGATGCCTGGTAAAATAAAAGTGAAATTAACTAGAAGTATTCATGGTAGATTAAAAAAACATCAATGCAGTGTCCGCGGGTTAGGGCTGAGTCGTATCAATCAAGTTGTTGAAGTAGAGGATACACCGTCTGTTCGCGGAATGATTAATAAGGTTAGTTACATGGTAAAGGTCCAGGGAGATTAATATGCGTCTCAATACATTAAGTCCTGCACCAGGCAGTAAAACTAATCGCAAACGCGTGGGAAGAGGTATTGGTAGCGGACTAGGTAAAACCGCTGGGCGAGGACATAAAGGCCAGAAATCACGATCTGGCGGAAAAGTTAAGCCTGGGTTTGAAGGCGGACAAATGCCGCTGCAAAGGCGAGTTCCAAAGTTCGGTTTCACTTCTAGAAAGTCGCTAGTCACAACCGAGGTGCGCTTGCATGAATTGGCCAAGGTTGAGGGTGACATCGTTGATCTTGATACGTTGAAGAAAGCTGGACTGGTTAGGCACAATATGAAAAGAGCAAAAATAGTACTCTCCGGCGAACTAGCGAAGAGTGTAACCGTTAGAGGTCTTGCTATCACCAAAGGCGCTTTAGCAGCCGTAATAGCGGCAGGCGGCAAAGTCGAGGAATAGCGATGGCTAACGGAAAAGATGCGAAGCGGTCTGCTGGAACTCAGGCAGGATTAACGGAGCTGTGGACCAGAATTCGCTTTGTGCTGTTAGCAATACTAGTTTACCGGATAGGGGCTCATATACCGGTTCCTGGGGTGAATCCCGATAGACTTGCTTCATTGTTTCGAGAAAATGAAGGCACCATTGTGAGCATGTTTAATATGTTCTCGGGAGGTGCTCTGGAGCGGATGAGTATCATTGCGTTGGGTATAATGCCTTATATCTCTGCTTCTATAATTATGCAATTGCTTTCGGCAGTTAGTCCGCATCTAGAACAGCTAAAGAAAGAAGGGGAAGCGGGACGAAGGAAGATTAGTCAATATACGCGCTGGGGAACGTTATTTTTAGGGACTATACAGGCTAGTGGAATGGCTGTAGGTCTACAAAGCCAAGGCATAGCATTGGATCCAGGTCCCCAATTTATTGTCATTACCGCGATATCTCTAGTTACGGGTACGATGTTTCTGATGTGGCTTGGGGAGCAAGTGACGGAAAGGGGGATAGGAAATGGTATATCGATCATCATATTCTCGGGGATTGTCGCTGGTTTACCTGGTGCTATAGGACAGTCATTTGAAGCGGCTAGACAAGGTGATCTCAATATTGGTCTACTACTGTTGGTGCTAGTTATTGCCGTTGCGGTGGTTGGCTTGGTCGTATTTATAGAACGCGGACAGCGACGAATTACTGTTAATTATGCAAAAAGACAACAAGGGCGACGAGTTTATGCCGCTCAACAAAGCCATTTACCACTTAAAGTAAATATGGCCGGGGTTATACCACCCATTTTTGCTACCAGTATATTGTTGTTCCCCGCTAGCATAGGCCAGTGGTTAGGAAATGCGAAAGAGTGGCAGTGGCTTCAAGATATATCACTGACACTCAGTCCGGGGCAGCCACTATATATAATACTTTTTGCAGCTGGAATTATCTTTTTCTGCTATTTTTATACTGCTTTGGTTTTCAATCCAAAGGATGTTGCAGATAATTTGAAGAAGTCAGGAGCGTTTATTCCTGGCATACGGCCGGGTGAACAATCGGCCAAGTATATAGACACTGTACTGGGGCGGCTAACTCTGGTCGGGGCAATTTATATTACTCTTGTGTGCTTGATGCCCCAATTTTTACAGGTTTGGTTCAATGTCCCATTTTATTTGGGTGGTACATCGCTATTAATAGTTGTTGTAGTGGTTATGGATTTTATGGCTCAGGTTCAGTCTCATTTGATGTCAAGTCAGTATGATTCCCTGATGAAAAAGGCAAATCTTAAGAACTATGGCGGCCGAGGGGTTAGATAATGAGTAAGGGATCGGAGTAGAGAGATGAAAGTTCGTGCTTCAGTAAAAAAAATCTGCCGTAATTGCAAAATTATTAAGCGTAATGGTAGTGTNCGAGTAATTTGTAGTGCTGAACCTAGGCATAAGCAGCGACAGGGTTGATNGCGTTCATTGTCGAGTTTGACTGNGAAGAAAAGATTGATNTTTGAATGTTTAAACGATAAGCTCTGCCGCCCNTTAAGGGCAGGCGAATTCATAATTNTGAATTNAAAAAGGGCNNAGCGTTCAAAATAGATTTTTNATATTATCAATTGCTTACAGTGTTAATAGAATTAGAACTCAAAGTGGAGTTGAATGAATGGCCCGTATAGCCGGTGTAAATATACCTGACAATAAACATGCAGTCATATCTTTGACTTATATTTTTGGGGTAGGTCGTCCTACGGCAGCGGATATTTGCGCTGCAACGGGGATTGATCCAAGCACAAAGATTAAGGATCTCAGTGAAGAACAGTTAGATAGTTTGCGGAACGAAATTGCAAAAATCCAAACAGAGGGTGATTTGCGTCGCGAAGTATCAATGAATATCAAGCGTTTAATGGATCTTGGGACTTACAGAGGAATACGTCATCGGCGTAGCTTACCGGTTCGGGGACAGCGCTCCAAAACAAACGCAAGGACTCGAAAAGGTCCACGCAAACCTATCCGTAAATAGTAGAGTAAATGATCAGGACGTTTTTAGATGGCTAAGGATCAAAATAAATCTCGTAAAAAGGCAAAAAAATCCGTAGTGGATGGCTTTGCTCATATACATGCTTCATTCAATAATACGATTATAACTTTGACGGATCGTCAAGGAAANGCACTGTCCTGGGCGACCTCAGGTGGTTGTGGNTTCAGAGGNTCTAGGAAAAGTACACCTTTTGCTGCGCAGGTTGCTGCAGAGAAGGCGGGTCAATCAGCCATGGATACNTATGGTTTAAAAAATCTGGATGTTTTGGTGAAAGGTCCGGGGCCAGGAAGGGAATCAGCGGTCAGAGCCCTCAATGGAGTTGGGTATAAAATAAATAGTATTACCGANGTGACGCCNATTCCTCATAACGGATGTCGTCCACCGAAAAAACGCAGAGTTTAAGACGGAGAGAGCTGATAATGGCAAGATATATTGGGCCTAAGTGCAAACTTTCTCGTCGAGAAGGTACGGATTTATTCCTTAAAAGTGGTGTTCGAGCACACGATCAAAAGTGCAAGGCTGACAGTGTTCCAGGTCAAGGTGGGCAACGTCGTGGGCGTTTGTCTGACTATGGTTTGCAGCTACGCGAGAAACAAAAAGTGCGTAGAACTTACGGCGTACTTGAAAAGCAATTTCGTAACTACTATAAAGAAGCTGCAAGGAGGTCTGGTGCNACGGGTGAAAACCTACTCCAGCTCCTAGAAGCGAGACTTGATAACGTTGTGTATCGTCTGGGGTTCGGTTCTACCCGGGCGGAAGCACGTCAATTGGTAAGTCATAAGGCGATACAAGTGAATGGAGTAACAGTCAATGTTGCATCCTATCAAGTATCACCTGGCGATGTGGTTGCGGTAAGGGAGAAAGCCAAAAACCAACTTCGCATACAAGCGGCTCTAGATTTAGCGGAGCAAAGAGGTTTTGCCCCGTGGATCGAAGTTGATAAGAGTAAGAAGGAGGGTGTATTTCGTACACTACCAGAGCGTGTGGATTTGCCTTCTGAAATCAATGAGAACTTAATTGTAGAGCTTTATTCGAAGTAAGGTCAGCTTGAGGAACACCTATGCAGCGGGTGAACGAATTCTTGACTCCTCGTACAATCGGAGTCCAACAAATAACAAATCGCAAAGCTAAAGTTACGCTCGAGCCTTTAGAAAGGGGCTTCGGACATACATTGGGTAATGCGTTACGCCGTATTTTATTATCAAGCATGCCGGGTGCTGCTGTGGTAGAAGTTGAAATAGAGGGTGTATTACACGAGTACAGTACCTTGGAAGGTATTCAAGAAGATGTCATTGATATTCTTTTGAATCTTAAAGGTTTGGCGGTGATTATGAATGAGAGGGAAGAAGCAACTCTAGAGTTGGTGAAAACTGGACCCGGACCCGTTACTGGTGCCGATATTCAGCTTGACCATGATGTTGAGATTGCTAATCCCGAACAGGTCATTGCTCATTTAAACGATAACGGAGAGATCCGGATGCGCTTGAAGGTAACGAAAGGTCGAGGTTACCAGCCAGCAGACACTCGTACCGATGGTGAAGAAGAGACGCGAGGTATCGGTCGGTTACTGTTGGACGCTTCCTTTAGTCCTGTTCACAAAGTGGCATATGTTGTAGAGAGTGCGCGAGTTGAACAGAGAACTAACTTGGATAAGTTGGTTATAGACCTAGAGACGAATGGAACGATTGACCCTGAAGAGGCAATACGGCGCGCAGCGACTATTCTCCAGCAGCAATTATCTGTTTTTGTTGATTTTGAACAAGACAGAGAACCTGTAGAAGAGGAAGAAAGAGAGCTGATTGATCCGATTCTTCTACGCCCTGTTGACGATTTGGAGCTTACTGTTCGCTCCGCAAATTGTTTAAAAGCTGAAAATATTTACTATATTGGTGATTTGGTTCAGCGTACTGAGGTGGAGCTTTTGAAAACTCCTAACTTAGGCAAAAAATCGTTAACTGAAATTAAGGATGTGCTTGCTTCCAAAGGTTTGTCGCTAGGAATGCGCTTGGAAAACTGGCCACCGGGTAGTTTAAGGGATGATGAACGTCTAAACCTAAAGCTCAGATAATACCGAAAAAGATATTCACGTCGCGGTCAGGCAGTTGTTTTTGTCTGGAAGCGACTTTAGTTGTAAGGAATTGAGACAATGCGTCATCGTAATAGCGGTCGCCAATTAAACCGTAATAGCAGTCACCGTAAAGCAATGTTTCGAAATATGACTGTTTCGTTAGTGGAGCACGAAGTAATTCGCACGACGTTACCGAAAGCTAAAGAGCTTCGACGTTTCGCTGAACCGCTTATCACGCTTGCCAAGAGTGATACGGTTGCCAATAGACGATTGGCTTTTTCACGAACGCGTAGTAAAGATGCTGTAGGTAAGTTGTTTGTGGAGCTGGGTCCTAGATATCTAGAAAGACCGGGTGGATACATACGGATTTTGAAATGCGGGTTTAGGGCGGGTGATAATGCACCGATGGCCTATGTAGAATTGGTTGATCGACCTATATCAGAGTCTGATGACAGTGAAGACGAATAAGTAACTGCAAAGCGAGACATAAAAAAACTGGGCTAGTCCTGGTTTTTTTATGTCTCGCTTTTTTTGTGCAGTACTACCGTAGTCGGGGCTAATTATTTCGAGTTTCTAGATAAGGCGCAAGAAATTTTGCAGTGTATGACTCGCCAACTGAAATGATGTCATAGGGGGACCCCTCTGCAATTATCCTTCCACCGTTTACACCGCCTCCTGGCCCAAGATCTATAATCCAATCTGCTGTCTTTATCACATCTAAGTTATGCTCAATAACAACGACGGTATTTCCTTTGTCCCTTAGCCTATGCAAAACACGAAGTAGTTGCTCAATGTCATGGAAATGTAGGCCGGTAGTGGGTTCATCTAGAAGATACAGAGTAGTCCCCGTATCTCTTTTTGACAGTTCTTTTGATAGTTTGACTCTTTGGGCTTCTCCGCCAGATAGTGTGGCCGCCGACTGGCCTAAGGTAATATAGGATAAACCTACATCTATCAATGTTGTTAATTTTCGGCTAATGACAGGGATAGCGTTGAAGAAGCTGAGTGCATCTTCTACCGTCATTCGTAACGCGTCGTGGATTGTTTTTCCTTTGTATTTTATTTCCAAAGTTTCGCGGTTATATCTTCTTCCGGAACAGATGTCACAACGAACATAGATGTCGGGTAGGAAATGCATTTCTACCTTTATTAGCCCATCACCTTGGCATGCCTCGCATCGCCCCCCTTTAACGTTAAAGCTAAACCGGCCGGGCTTGTATCCTCGGGAGCGAGCCTCGGGCGTACCTGCATAGAGTTCTC
>JAESQG010000179.1 GCA_016765265.1 Pseudomonadales bacterium
TACTCACCGATGCTATATAACATATATAATAGAGATAACTTCTAAAACGAGCGGATATATATAGGAATAAATTATATAAAAACATCACCGCCATAATTCCATAATACAAACCAAAGGCTATCATCTCAGTTTTTTCAGAGTGGCGCCGCGCATTGATATCCCACAAATACGCAGGGAAGATGAGCATAGCGATGCCATCCACCTTAATGTAAATCCATTTAGTCTCTCCCTGCTTAAAGTGCAATGTTGATACGAAATTGCGTGACTCGACATCGGGTGCAACGAGGGGACGGGTCGTACCTCCTTGTACCAACCGTACATGACCAAAAGTATCTAGCTCATAAAAATCCACTGTCTCTAACTGCGGATAAGCTATCTCAAATGCTTTTGTCACCTCTTTCTCGTCACCCTGATACTTTAGCGCCACTCGAAACCAATGCGTCCTGTCGGTTAGCCCAAGGCTCGGTATACCGTCATTAACATTAATAAATTTCTCATCCACCTCAGAGCTGATCACCTCACTTAAGCTCCAGTGCTCTCTTCGATCTGTTATATATTGCAAGTGAGAACCAAGACTAATCCGCGATTCTTTGTCGTTAAACTCCATGGTGCGGATTGAGGTATGGTCACTAATATAGATGAATTCGGAACTCTCGCTAATTTGGCTAACCAAGAGAAGCAAACACGTAGCAGCAAGACTAGATACTGAAAAATCCAGCCAGATTGGGCGTTTCACTAGCCATTGCAAGAGTGCAACGATACCTATCGACATACGCTATCAAATTTGATAATAAGTATTATTAATATTAGTCCATGGACATCTTATTCGTATGCTATATAGCTGATATAAAACAAGAATAACGAGCCTGTTTTAGCTAGATCTTACGAATGGCGCGTTGTTATGTTGCTGGATACTCTTATCTTAGATTTCTTTCTAAGAACTCATTATTTTTGACAATCTGGACTAGCCTCTTAAAATTCAACATAAATAAATGAATACACGATTTATTTTTTAAAGCTCCTGGATTGAGTAGCCGTTAGCTCGATATATTATGACTCCTACTCCAGATATTGTTTAAACTTTTATTATATCTACTATCATATCTACGCCCTAGTTGATTTAGATATATTCCCCATCCAAGTGTTAATTCTTTTTAATTAATTCTCATTTATATTCTCAGGAAGTATCAACAATGAGTTCATCCAAATTCGCCAAATATATTTTTACGTTCATCCTTTGCTTAGGGTTCCAAGCCAGCTTAGTTGGCTGCGTCAGCAAAAGTTATCAGCTGATGATGGACACAGCAAAACAATTAGATGAGCAAACAGTTGTCAGTAACGTCGCCACCCAGTTGGATTTATTAGAGACCCGTGTAGCTAAAGCACAGGCCAGCGGTATCAGTATTTTTGCCAATGACGATATGCAAGAGGCAATGGATGCGTTATCACAAGCTCGCAACTTTTATAGTCGATTTCAGAAGGATGCCTCTGGTGCAAACGCATCTACTGCTATGCTATTCGGCCAGCCAACGGGTGAAAAAGCACTGGCCCTAATTGCCAGAGCTAATGTCGCATTGTCGCGAGCAGAAAAAAACAAGCACGATTCAGATATCATTTTAAATGAATTTACTCGAAATCTAGAATGGTTACAAAAATTCAATGCCCCTTACTATTTCCCAGCAGAATATAGAGAGATTGAGCGAGCACACAATTTGTTATCAGATCGGATTGCAAAAGGTAAGACTCACCGCGCTTTGGAGCAATTACCCGAGTTCTTGCAAGAACAAAAAGCTTTGGAAATTAGCTCAGCTCAACGATATTACCTAAAAGATCTTCACCGAAGGATTGAAGACGCCGGCACAGGTGATATAAACCGCTACGCTGAACAGTCTTACTCTAAATGTACTGCTGCCTTTACCAGAGCAAAACTCACCATTGCCCAAAACCCACGCAGTGAAAAAGAGATACTCACTGCCATTGCCGAAGTAAAGGACTCAATTAAAATGGCATATTCCGTAGCCCGAGAAATGCAAAATCTAGTGGATATGGATCAACGCCAATTGGAAGGATGGCTATTGCTTCTGACAACTCAGTTAAACCAAACTGGCCAGGCTTTTGGGGCAGAAGACCTACGCAATCTTTCCGTATTAAAACAAGCTGAAATGCTGACTCAACTTGCGTTACAGCCGAGAGTGGCAATCCTAAAGGGTTCCGATAAAATTAACGCAGTGGCCACCGCTGAATCGCCCGATGCTGAGACGCCTGAGCCCACCGAACAATTAAGCACAGTGGAACAGTCACTTATTAAAAAAATGCAGGCCCTAGACGCCGAACTTCAGGCAATGAAAGTGAAAAATCAAACGGCATCAGCTCCAGTCTCTTTCGACCTCGACCTAGATTTCAAACCTAAAACCAAACGCAGAAGCTTATTTATTCGTTAAATTATTAATAAACTGTCACCACTTTCCCCTAGGCTACAAGGCAAGAGGAAGGAGACGATTGAATTTTCCTAAACAAAAGATAGCAGTGGCTTCACCTCATGGGCAAATCGTTTTAGTTGTTCCTCTCGCTGCGACAGCGGGCCCACCAAATCTAGAACAATATGCCTTACGCCTGCTGCGTAATATCCGGAGATAGTTTCGGCTACATCTGCCGGTTTTCCCAATGCACAGTATTTTTTTGTTGCATTAGAAAAATCCATAGCATACCGCCTTGTCAGGTGTTTGTTGGCATGTTTATAGGCGGTTTCATAGTCATCATCTATTCGCATAAACAACAAGTGGCCTGTCCCAAATTCTATTTTTCTACCTTGACGATCCAATTCCTCATCGATAAATTTAAGGGCATCGGCAAACATATCTGCCGTAATTGAGTAGGATATGTATCCATCTGCAATTTTTGCTGCACGGGTCAGGGCCGCTTTTGCTCTTCCTCCACACCAAACGGGTGGCCCACCGGGCGTAGGTGGAGCGGGCAACATGGTGACATTTTCAAAGGGATAGAAATCATTATCGTAGGAGACGTTTTCCCCAGTCCACAACTTTTTTAGCGCTGGAATGGAAGCTGTCAACCTAGCCCCCCTCTCCCGCACGTTAACACCGCAAGCTGCATACTCATTTGGAAATTCACCGCCAATACCTACGCCGAAAATAACTCTATCACCACCGGTCATAAAATCTAAAGTGGCCACTTGTTTAGCAACGACGGTAGGATGCCGCAAAGGCAGTAAGTAGATGCCAGTGCCCAAGATCAACTTTGTGGTATAAGCAGAGGCCAAAGACAATTGCATCATTGGATCTAGTATGGGCACCGGAAAAGCGACGTGATCACCGGTCCAAAGAGAGTCAAAACCAAGCTCCTCAGCCAGTTCCACCGTTGCTTTGGCTTCAGTCGGATTTGGACAACCACTCATAAACCCAAATTTTATGTCATCTTTTAGAATCATAACTTCCCCCTATTGATTAACTCTAGTGTCATATCATTATTTAATATTACTAACTTTCAAGCTTTTATTTTTTGGGTTTTGGATCTCGCTTAATGATTCGGTAAATTGTCGACCCGCCCGCCACTAATTCACCTTCCACGGTTTCAATGGAAACTTCTGAGTTGACTAATGGTCCGCTTCCACCGGCCGCCCTCGCTCGGACTATCACATCTCGATTAATATTAGATGCAAAGGTTTGTAATTTAGTATTAACGGTGGATCCAAATAAGTCCCTCCGTCCTAGCTCGCTCGTCATCCACGCCGCTAAGGAGCCGGCATGATCTACTCCGGACAGCAGAGCTCCGCTTGCCAATCCGCCATCGTCTCCCACCGAGTGATCTTTGTAAGGCAACAAAAATTCAGCGTATCCAAATTCAGCCTTTACGAATTTCCAATTAATATGATTCATATAGGGGATAAAGCCATCACTTTTAGCTACCCGCGCCGCACTCCTCTCAGCAAGATCATGGTCTATGTTGCTGAAACTCCCGAGACCCGGTCCCGTTCTACCGAGTACCCAGGCTTGTTTTTGCTGATCCCCAGGTGGCATTGCAGGGATTTCTTCAGGGTCCGCTAAGTTGTAGATATGATTTCCTGAAGCTAGAAGTTTACCCTCGCCATCCACAGCTCGCACTGCTGAGTATATAATCTCTTTGCCCCGACGTAACACCTCCGCCTCACCATAGATATCATTGCCCAGTGCGCCAGCAATATAACTCACATCACAGGAAAGAGTGCGCCCTGAAACACCGGGCCGGGTCTCTGAACTCCAAGCTGCAAGGCACCCCGCAGCGTCTAAAGTAGCAGCAATGGCGCCTCCGTGTAGCGCTGTTGCGGCAGTAGTATTGCCCTTATCGTAAGGTAAGCAAACTCGAACTTTGCCCTCGCTACTCGACTCTACCCGAAAACCAACGCGGCTCCAAAAGGCAGATTGTGCTAGTTTCTCCGTTAACTTTTGATCAAAATTATCACTCATATTTCAGTTCACCCTTAGTTTTTATATGATCTTAGCTCGTAGAGCATTTCAATTTAAGACAATATAACGACCGCTTATCGCGTAGGGAAGACATTTGTTATTAATAGGGCTATCTGTGGTTTTCTATATCTGTGACGTTCTATAAGTAGTTGAGATTGTGATAGGGAGCAGTTAGAGTTGTTGGCAAACAAGATTTTAAAATGTAGTTCGTCCAAATACTAATCATAAAAAGGAAATCGCCATGAAAAACGGATTTAAAATAATTGATACAGATTGTCACCAAATGGAGAAGCTATCCATGTGGTCGGATTATATCGATCCCGCCTTTAAGGATAGGGTACCCACCGTTGAAACCTATGGGGATAAAAAGTATCTAAGTTTAGAAGGCGAACCGGTGCAGCCACCCGAAACTGAGGGTAAATATCCCATGCATGCCCCCGAGTTTCTGCAGGCAGTAATGAAGAGCATGGAACGTTTTGATACCGCCCGAAAGGCGGGATGGACACCTGCTAGCAGAATCGCTGATATGGATGAACAAGGTGTGGACATCCAGATAATTTATCCTACTATCGGCGGACAACTTTTAGGAAGAGAGTTCAAAGATCCTGAATTGTTACTCGCCCTTTGTAAAGCTTACAACGATTGGAGTCGAGAGTTTTGCTCTCACGATCCTCGCCGTTTACGATGGGCAGCTATGCTACCACTACAAGCCACCGATCTCGCTATTGAAGAAGCGAAACGCGCCGCTGCAGGGGGCGCTGTGTCTTTTTATATCCGCCCCAATCCAATACTGGGCCGTAACCTATATCATGAAGATAACTGGCCACTCTGGACTACCATTGAAAAACTCGGTATCCCTATCAGCTTACATGATTCCGGTTCCCCTAGAATTCCGTCCTTTGGCGATCGTATGGATAGCCATACTACTGGACATATACTGGGTCATCCTTTTGAAGCTATGGCAGCCATGGCGGGTTTGATATGGTTTGGAATTCCTGAAAAATTCCCTAAATTGCGTTTCGTGCATGTAGAGGCCGATGCGGGCTGGGTTCCTTTCTGGTTACAGCGTATGGAACAACATTGGGATTTCTCTGGCCCCGCAGAACATCATTTAATGAAAAGATCACCCACTGAATATTTCAANCAAAATTTCTTCGTGGCTGCTCGGGGTGATGAACCNACACTTAAGGCCGCGCTTGAATTGGTAGGNGATGATTATTTTCTATTTAACACCGATTACCCCCATCCTGATGGCACCTTTCCATGGGGAATTAAAAGTTTAGAGGACCAACCCATTAAGGAAGAGCAAATTCGTAAGATATTTTGGGATAANCCGGCTAAAGCNTTTGGNATCCCTGCTTAACNAAANCNAANACTGATAATATTANTGAATTTGCGAGGTTACCATGTCTAAACAAGTGGTGTTAATACCAGGAGAAGATGCTGCGGAAGAAGCCTTTCACGAATCCATGAAAGTCCTTGATTCGTTGAATTTAAATATCGAATGGNTTACCCCACCAGTGGGGCAANCCGGTATCGATCAACAAGACAACCCTTTTCCCCCAGAAGCGAAAGACGCCATTAATCGAGCCGATGCTACCTATTTCGGTGCTACCAATGGTATCAGTGGCAGAGCAATTCGTTATTTGCGCTGGGGACAAGAAAGTTATGCCAACGTGCGTCCCGTACGTTGGTTCCCAGGATGCAACAGTCCTCTTTCATCACCTGAAGGCATCGACTTGGTGATAGTGCGGGAGAATATGGAAGACGTTTACATAGGAGTCGAAGGTGACTTAACAGAAATCTCTCCTATGAATTTCACCAGTCGACTAAGTCGGCAACCTATCAATGAAATGGGAGAAGGACGTTTTGGATTAAAGGTGTTTACCGAAAAGTCCATACGCCGGATAGTCAAATTCGCCTGTGAATTAGCGATTAAACGCGCTCAAGTTTCCGGGCAAAAAGCAAAACTCACTTGCGGTACAAAACATAATATTTCGCCTATCGCTGACGGCTACTTCAAGAAAATCGCCACGGAGACCGCTGAGGAATATCCGAGTGTGGACTTCAATGTATTATTAGCCGATGACTTGATACACAAACTTATCATTAAGCCCCTGTCTTTCGATGTGGTCGTCTTACCCAACCTGTTCGGAGATCTTTTTTCTGATGCTACTGCTGCTTTAGTGGGTGGCTTAGTACTGGCACCTAGTGGTTGTTATGGTGATAACGGTGCTTATTTTGAATCAGTTCATGGCTCAGCGCCGGATATCGTCGGGCAAAATATTATCAACCCTACGGCAACGATTTTATCAGGCGCGATGATGCTAGATTATCTAGGTATGGATGAGCCTGCTAAGAATATAGTCCAGTCCATTGAGCAAGTTTACGCTGAAGGAAAGCATCTTACGCCGGACCAAGGAGGCAAAGGCAGCACTACG
>JAESQG010000180.1 GCA_016765265.1 Pseudomonadales bacterium
GGTGCTCGAATTGATGTGAGTGCGTGGATTACGATCTGCTGGGAATACATGTTCTCTATGTCCGCTCATAGGTTTCATGACCTCAAGTAGTGCCATGCATTGGTCGGTTAAAGGAACCATGTGCTCCTTTTTCTTTTTCATCCGTTCAGCTGGAATCGTCCAGAGTTGATTTTCAAAGTCGATTTCTTCCCAGCGAGTCCCCGCAGCTTCGCTAGGTCTAACCATGGTGTGTAGCTGCCATTCGATTAAGCAACGTGTTGTGCGTTTTATGTTTGCTCTTGAGATAGTCTGCATCAATTCAGGTAGCTGATCTGGTTTGAGTGATGGGAGGTGTTGTTTTGTCGGTGTTTGGAACGCTTTGCTGATACCCGCCAATGGATTAGCTGTGAGTATTCCGGTGTTGACAGCAAAGATCATAATTTCATTAAGTCGTTGGCAAAGTCGTTTGACTGTTTCCAGGCTACCTTTTTGCTGCAATTGGTTTGATGGTATCGATTGATTTGACGGCTGATACTTTATGGATTGGTAGCTTACCTAGACTGGGGAATATATGTAGCTCTAGCGAGCGCCATGTGTCGTTTGCGCGGTCGGTAGATACGTTAGTTTTTTTGACCTCGAGCCATTGTGCGGCGATGTGCTCAAGTGTGTTTGCGTGTTCTCGTTCTTTTTTTAGGTCGTTTTCGTCACGGTGTTCTTTTGGATCAATGTCTCTCGCAAGCAATTCTCTAGCAGATTTGCGTTTACTGCGAGCATTGGCAATAGAGACTTCAGGATAGCTGCCAAAACTTAGGCTGGTACGTACTTTGGTGAATGGTTTGGTCGTTCTAGCCATTTTTAGTAGTACCGTTTAAGTGTGTCACCATGGTACTACTAACAGTACTACTAAAAAAGCCGGATCTGATGGGATGCTTTGGAACCCTATAGGCACAAAAAAGCCCGTAACTCGTTAAAATTACAGGCTTTAGTGGTCTTTCTAGGCCCTTGCTGGACCTTGAAATGGTGGAGGCGGCGGGAATCGAACCCGCGTCCGTCAGCACTCTGCCTTGCGATCTACATGCATAGCCATTTCTATTAAGTTAACCGATAACGGCCCGAAAGGCAGGGCGTTACAAGCTGAGTCTGTTAGGTTTTAACAACGCGGCTACAGACACGCTTTGTTGCGATCTTGTGTAATTTGACCATTGAAATCCGACCACCACAAGCAATAATTGGTCAATGGCTAGCTGGCTGTTAAGCTGCTAGAGCGTAAGATTCGTCGTTTGCGACTATCTTTATTTGCTGCAACGGATTTACGAGAATTGCAACGGTACTCGACATGCACTCAAGGTTTCATTACCGGCGTCGAAGCCAGGTCGCCCCCTTATTCTGGTGGTAAGTTAAATGGAACTTATCATTCTATCACTATGTGTGGTGTTCACGAAGTTGATTTTCAAGGTTCCGGCTAAAATTCGTTAATCGTGGCGCATGATGCGTTGCTTTTGTCTGCCCCAGTCCCGATCTTTCTCCGTGGCGCGTTTATCGTACTTATGCTTTCCTCTTGCTANNGCAATGTTGCATTTNGCNCGGCCCTTNNNCCAATGCANGCCNAAGGGGATGCAGGTGTGNCCGTCTTTGTTCACGCCNTCGAANATNCGNCCNAGNTCNNTCTGNTGNAANANCAGTTNGCGNGANCGNAGTGGGTCNGGTTTGATGTGGGTTGANGCGGTGTTCAGTGGNTGTATCTGNGCGCCAAAGAGNNAAGCTTCNCCATTNTTCAGNTGAATGTAGCTTTCNTCNAGATTGATTTTCTTGTCCCGTAAGCTTTTGACTTCCCAGCCTTCTAGCACCATGCCTGCTTCGAATTTCTCTTCAATGAAGTATTCGAAACGCGCTTTTTTGTTAACGGCGATGGAATTGCTGTTATCGTGTTTTTTTTTCTTAGCCATAGCGGCGGATTATAAAGTGTAAGACCAAAAAAGGTAGCTTTTTAATCCAATAGTCAGTGGTTGATCTCGGATAACCTGGCCATAATAGGAAAACCGGCCTTAAGTGCTATGATCTAACTGGGATTTTTAGTACCACGAGGCTTGAGAGTGTGAGTGAAATCCAAGACAATGTCGCGCGTTAATGTATCTACTTATTGGGGAAATAATATGGGTATGGCTGCACAAAGAGTGAGTGACAAGCAGATGAAGCATTGGTTTCACATGATGGCCTTATCGCTGATGCTGCTTTTTGGTGGTCAAGCTGTATGGGTTGAAACGGCATATGCTGAAGAAGTAGAACCTTCTTTTGGAGAATGTGTTGANACCAAAGGCTTTAGTGACTGCCTCGATAAATCCATAAATGATGTCATGGCGCCGGTTACTGCCCATGTGGCGGGATTTATCTTTAAGACCATCTGGTTCGGCGACATGGGGGTGGATGCTACGTGTGATGTGGATGAGAGCTGTTTTGGTATTCGTTGGATTGTGGTTTGGTTAGCGATAGGCGCTGTCTTTTTTACCTTTTATCTTCGATTTATTAATTTTCGTGGCTTTCTACATGCAATCGATCTTGTTAGAGGCCGTTATTCGGACCCGAAGAACCCCGGTGAAGTCTCACATTTTCAAGCTTTGACTACGGCCCTTTCGGGAACTGTAGGGCTGGGCAATATTGCGGGTGTTGCGGTTGCCATTTCGATTGGTGGGCCGGGTNCTACTTTTTGGATGATTTGTGCGGGCTTGTTAGGAATGTCACTANAGTTTGCAGAGTGCACTTTGGGAGTGATGTATCGCGATGAATACCCCGATGGAACNGTGGCNGGTGGGCCGATGTTCTATTTGAGCAAAGGTTTGGCNGAAAAAGGCATGGCGCCNTTAGGTAAGGTTTTGGCTATTGTTTTTTCCGTGTGCTGCATCGGTGGTGCGATTGGCGGGGGGAATATGTTTCAAGCTAATCAAGCTTACGCCATGGTGGCTAAAGTGTTTGGGGAGGATTCGTTGTTGGGTTCGACTCCATCGTTGTTCGGTTTTATTTTGGCGTTTTTTGTGGCGATTGTAATCATTGGAGGAATTAAGTCTATTGCCCGGGTGACTGCAACACTCGTTCCTGTTATGGCCGCGGTGTATATGGCAGCAGCGCTTTACATAGTTTTGAGTAATATTGGAGAGGTGCCTAGTGCGCTTGGTTTAATTGTAACTGGAGCGTTTAGCCCGGAGGGTGTTCTCGGAGGAGCGGTCGGTGCGTTGATTCAAGGGTTGCAACGAGCGGCATTTTCTAATGAAGCGGGTGTAGGCTCTGCCTCTATTGCCCACTCGGCAGTAAAAACCAATGAGCCTGTGACAGAGGGCTTCGTGGCCTTNCTTGAGCCATTTATTGATACGGTAGTGATTTGTACGATGACGGCGCTTGTCATTATTATTACGGGTGCTTACGCAAATGATCAGGGCTTAAGTGGAGTGAATCTCACGTCCATGGCATTTACTTCAGTCTTTCCTTGGTTCGATTATATTTTGATGGTTGCGGTGGTGTTGTTTGCCTATTCGACGTTGCTCTCTTGGTCATATTATGGGACCAAGTGTTGGGCTTATATTTTTGGCAATAGCAAAATGGTTGAGTTGAGCTTTAGAATAATATTCTGCCTTTTTATCGTTGTGGGTACGGTGATGAGCCTGGGTAATGTGATCGATTTTTCTGACTCGATGATTTTCTCAATGAGTTTAGCCAATATCTTAGGTCTATATATTTTGGCTCCGGTGGTAAAACGGGAGCTAGAAAGCTATTGGTCTCGCCTTAAGTCGGGAGAAATTAAACAAACAAAATCATAGTTCGGTTAATTTAATTTTAAGGTAGTTTATCGAGTCTTANATTAGATGACGCATCATGATCCNNCTGCGTTTTCTAAGTTNAGANTGAACGATAACTTCGTTAAAAAAAGAGCGTTGGAGATGTATGGTAAACGAAGAGTCTAGCAGTGATGAAATGATTGCTATCGAGGTAGCTTATGCGCTGCTAGAGAAACAGCTGATCGTGCCGGTGAAGGTAAAGTTAGGTACCAATATGGTGGAGGCAGTGATTCAATCGAAAATTGCTGANAAGTTTCCAGATATTGACGTGACTAACCTGTCATTGGGTATTTTTGGAAAAGTGGAGAAAAAACCNGAATNGCGGACTTTGGCGTCAGGTGATCGAATCGAGATATACCGCCCTTTGCTTGTGGACCCCAAGGAGATGCGCAAAGCAAGGGCGGAAAAGATGAAGCCTGGTGATTAAGATAAAGACTGACGATTAGTGTCTATTGTTCTTCTTTGGCGGGGGCCTCTTTNATACTCGCATCTTGGTCTGGTTTTGGTTTGTTCTTTGGTTTCTTGATTGATCTTCCTATGGCATCAAAGGGTGCGGTACCCGCCACTAATGCGTCGACATCACCTACTGTCTTTACATATTGATCGTTTTCAAATAATAGCGTGATGTGCCGTTTGGCTAGGCGCTGGTCACCGATCAGGATGCTGTAATGGTAGTCCCAGCGATCTTGATGAAAGGTATCGGTGAGCAAAGGCGAGCCCATCACGTATCGAACTTGTCGCTTGGTCATGCCCGGTTTGAGCTTATCAACCATCTCCTTGGTGACAATATTGCCTTGTCCAATATCAATCTTAAAGACACCTGGAAACTTAAGGGTACTGCATCCAGATACTGCCGAAATGCCGATTACAGCGATTACACATATTGCCCATGAGGACATAGAGCTGGGTTTTTTCATTAAATTGCGATCCTTCCATTGCCGCCCTTCTTTATGGGAAGCAAAGTTTGCTAGAATAGATTGATTCTCATTAACACTGTCGTTGCCACTAACACTGTTGCTACTAACACTGTAACTGCCAGTTCTTATTCTAGACGAAACAGCCTGTGGAACCTAAAGGATTTTTTGATGCCCCTTGAAGATCAAGAGCTACGCAAGGCTGGACTAAAGGTAACTCTACCTCGCATTAAGATTTTGCATATACTGGAAAGTTCCCAGCCCCATCATATGAGCGCGGAGGATGTGTATAGGTCTCTTTTGGAGTCGGGCGAGGATGTGGGTTTGGCCACCATTTATCGCGTGTTAACACTATTTGAAGATGCCGGATTAGTTGAGCGGCATAACTTTGATGGCGGGCATTCTGTATTTGAGATAGCGCGAGGCGAGCATCATGACCATATCGTGTGTGTGAACTGTGGCAAGGTGACCGAGTTCGCGGATAAAGCGATAGAAAGCCAGCAGGAAAAAATAGCCAAGAAACATGGTTTTACGTTGCAGGCTCATAGTCTCCAGCTCTATGGCGAGTGTATCGAGGTTAACTGCCCACATAAAAGTAAAAAAAAGCGGAAGTAAGGAATATTCCATCTAAATAAATTAAGCGCTGGTGACCATTTCTTTGGCATGAGCAATAGTCTGGTCTGTTATTTCTAGCCCGCCTAGCATTCTTGCGATCTCTAACACCTTTTCATCATTGCTCAACGATGTGATGCGGGTATGGGTGAGTTTTTTCTTTGTTTGTTTATTTACGTGGAGGTGGTGGTGTCCTTGTGCCGCCACTTGAGGTAAGTGTGTGACGCAGAGCACCTGTGCGTCTTTTCCCAGATGACGCAGTAGTTTTCCTACCACTTCCGCGATCCCACCCCCTATACCTACATCTACCTCGTCAAACACAATGGTCCCTAATTCTGATTGTTCGGCGCAGATGACTTGAATGGCGAGACTTATGCGGGATAGCTCACCGCCTGAAGCAACCTTCGTTAAAGGTTTAAGAGGTTGACCTGCATTGGTGGTCACCAAGAACTCAACGGTTTCCATTCCTTGAGGTGAGATGCCCTGCGACGAATCGTTATCGGCGTCAAGGGGGACTAGCGTGACTTGGCATTTGCCTTTAGGCATGCCCAGACGACTGATTTGTTCGCCAATAGCTTTGCTGAGTTTTTTGGCGGAATTTGCTCTTTTTGTGCTTAGTTTAGAGGCTATTTCAACGTATTTTTTATGCAGTGTTGCGCACTCATCGGCTAATGCTTCTAATTTTTCATCGCCTCCACTTAAGGTGTCTAGCTCTTGTGCAAGTTGTTGGTGTAGCGCAACCAGTTGCGCAGCGGTGGTTTTGTGCTTGCGAGCCAATTGATAAATGATGCTTAAGCGTTGATCGAGCTCTTGGTAGCGAGCAGGGTCTGCGTCAAAACTGTCTAGGTAATGCTTTAGTGTATCAGCAGCTTCTTCTATTTGAATGTAAGCGCTATTAATCATGTCTATTGACTGCTTGAGCACATCGTCCTGAGGGGTGCATTGCTCAAGAAAACGGATGGCTAGGCTCAGTTGGTCGGTTATCGCATCGGATGGAGAAGAGTTGTTTTGAGAGGCTGAGTCGCTCAGAATTGCGAGGGAGCTCTGACAGCTTTCTTGGTTCTTCTCTGCATTGGCTAAACGCTTGTGCTCAGTCTCAAGGTCTTTTAATTCGCCCTCCTGCAGGTTAAGCGTCTCTAGTTCTTGGACTTGATAATGTAGTAGTTCCGCACGGTCACTATTTTCAGCGAAGTGAGTTTTGAGGTTGTTGAGATAAATCCGTTTTTCATGCCATTGTTTATAAAGTGTTGCCGTCTGTTTGAGTAAAGCGTCATTGCCCGAAAAATTATCTAATAGACGTCGGTGCGTCTCCTTCTTGAGCAGGGCTTGATGTTCGTGCTGACCATGAATATTGATAAGTAGAGAGCCTAAATCTTTGAGGTCTTGCAAAGGTGATGATCGACCATTGATAAAGCCGCGCGAGCGACCATCCTTGCTGACCACTCGTCGGAGAATGCAATCGTGGTCTGATTCGAGATCTCGATCCTTAAGCCATTGTTGTGCAAGTGGGGAGTGTTCTAACTCGAAGCTGGCGAGTATGTCCGCCTTGTCGCAACCGTGGCGCACTGCGCCAGCGTCCGCCCTTTGTCCCATGGCTAAACTCAGTGCATCCAATACGATGGATTTTCCAGCGCCCGTCTCGCCGGTGATGACCGATAAATTAGGTGGAATTTCTAAATCTAGTTCGTCAATGATAGCGAAGTTGCGAATCTGAATATGTGTGAGCATACTGGTTCGATTGTCTAGTTAAATGATCGGTTTAAAATGAATTCTTATTTTACCGTAAGGGTATTAAAAGAATAGTATGCAATTGCTACACTAAAAGAAAATCAATATTTGAATTGCTCGTATTTTCACAGCCAGTTGCTATATTTTTGGCGAGAAGAAGATGTTTGAGACGAAGTTCTTATTGATGAAGACGTTATTGATGAAAATATTATAGTACTGCTTCGGTTTTTATATCGTTATGGTAAAACCTGAATTTTCAGAAAGAGCACAGATTTTGCTCAAAGTGTTGGTGGAGCGATACATTCGTGACGGCCAGCCCGTGGGCTCGAAAACCTTATCGAAGGATTCAGCGCTAGCGATTAGTCCGGCGACTGTCCGCAACGTGATGTCAGAGTTGGAGGAAAAGGGGTATGTTTGTTCGCCACATACTTCTTCGGGGCGAGTACCAACGGCTTTGGGTTATCGCGCATTTGTTGATAGTTTGGTGACATTTTCGCCTCTGGATAATGAGCAGATAGAACAAATGAAGGGATCTCTCGATGCCACTAAGGGTCCCCACGAGTTAATTGAGTCGGCGTCAAATCTGCTCGCGGAAGTCACTCAGATGGCGGGTTTAGTGTTGGTGCCGAAACGAAATCAGGAGTTCCTGCGACAAGTTGAGTTTTTACCACTATCGAGCAATCGTGTTTTGGCCGTCCTTGTGCTCAACACGCAAGAGGTGGAAAACCGTATCGTTCAGGTGGATCGAGAGTATTCTCAAATCGAATTGCAGCAAGCATCGAATTATATCAATGAGAATTTTGCCGGTGCCGATTTATCGGCGGCTCACGCTGCATTGTTGAAGATATTGGAGGATACCAAAAGAAAATTAGATGCGGGAATGCAGATGGCTATTAATTTGGCCAGTAAGGCTCTAGAGCCGGAGGATAAAGGCTCTGATTATGTGGTGAAGGGCGAGACTAACTTGTTGAATATTGCCACCGAAGCAGGGGTGGATCGGTTGCAGGAGATTTTCGATGCTTTTAATCAGAAGCGCGATATTCTCCATCTGTTGGATGGTTGTATGCGAACAGAGGGGATGAGGATATTTATTGGTGAAGAATCAGGTTACAGTGTGCTCGATGATTGTAGCGTAATTACCTCTCCCTACGCAGGAGAGAATGATGTACTTGGGGTGTTAGCCGTCATTGGGCCAACACGTATGCCCTATCAACAAGTCATTCCCGTTGTAGATATTACCGCAAAAATTTTAAGCTCGGCCTTGAACCAGCTACCTTAGCCCCCATATCTGGTCTATTGTGATTTTTTAAGAGCCTGTTTTCTCGGATGAGAAGGCGGGCTTTTGTTGATTTGAAGTGATGAGAATAGCGATGCAGTGTGAAACGCGAGGAGTAAGTAGGCATGTCAAATGAGGAAACATCCAATTCAGAAATAGACCCTGAAGAGAGCGTTAATGAAGGGGTCGCAATTGAAGATACAGTTGATAAAGATACAACCGATGAAGACACAACTGATGAGGTGACGGAGCAGGGCGACTCACCAGTCGATGCCGAGGCTGATACTCCGGCGGATGATGAAGCACCCATAGAGGAAGAAGTGAGCATTGAAGTGTTGCAGGTAAAGTTGGCTGATGCGCGTGGAGAGGTGGAGGCGGCAGAAGAGCGCGCTCTAAGGATAACGGCAGATCTGCAGAATACCCGTCGTCGAGCTGAAAAAGACATAGCAAACGCCCATAAATACGGTATTGATAAGTTCGTACTCGAACTACTACCCGTAATCGATGGGCTGGAGCGAGGGTTAGAAGCTGTTTCAGAAGAGGATGAAGCGCTTAAAACGGCTCGTGAAGGTATGCTGCTCACTCACAAATTGCTGCTTGATGCGTTGAGTAAATTTAACGTTGAGGCCGTGTATCCAATGGGCGAGCCCTTTGACCCTAATTTCCACGAAGCCGTGTCCATGCAGCCAAACCCCGACGCAGAGCCCAATAGTGTGTTAACGGTGTTCCAGAAGGGGTATACGCTTAGTGGTCGGTTGGTCAGGCCTGCAATGGTTGTTGTGGCTAAAGGTTAAGGTTTTGGCTATTTAAGGCATTTAAATTAGGTAGATAAAATGTCCGCAAGCCTTGAAAAGTGGCGGATAGCATCAATATAGACGGGAAGAACCAGGAATACAGACGGAAAGAACCAGCATTTGTCTTGTCTCCGAATAGGGAGGCAAGGATTGAATGAACATTAAAGAGGATGTGACGGTAGCTAATCTACCCCATCTCGCTGCATAAAGGAGACAAAAATATGGGTAAAATCATTGGGATAGACTTGGGGACCACAAACTCTTGTGTATCAATCATGGAAGGCGATAAACCAAAAGTCATTGAGAATTCTGAGGGGGATCGCACGACCCCATCGGTAATCGCCTATACGGACGATGATGAAATCTTGGTGGGCCAGTCAGCAAAACGTCAGGCAGTGACTAACCCGTATAATACCATCTTTGCGGTGAAGCGATTAATTGGACGCAAGTTCGTTGATGATGTTGTTCAAAAAGACATCAAGATGGTGCCATACAAAATCGTTGGCGCTGATAACGGAGATGCTTGGGTTGAGGCTCGCAATGAAAAACTTGCGCCGCCACAGGTGTCCGCTCAAATTCTGAAGAAGATGAAGAAGACCGCAGAGGACTATCTCGGTGAAGCAGTGACTGAAGCTGTTATCACGGTGCCGGCCTATTTTAATGATTCCCAACGTCAAGCCACCAAAGACGCGGGCAAGATTGCGGGCTTAGATGTTAAGCGTATTATTAATGAGCCTACCGCTGCTGCGTTGGCCTACGGCATGGACAAGAAGCGCGGTGATGTCACTATTGCTGTTTACGATTTAGGGGGGGGTACTTTTGATATCTCCATTATTGAAATCGCAGAAGTGGATGGAGAGCATCGATTCGAAGTACTGTCCACCAATGGTGACACTTTCCTTGGGGGTGAAGATTTTGATTTATGTTTGATTAATTTCCTTTGTGATGAATTTAAGAAAGATTCAGGCATCGATCTTCATAACGACCCATTAGCGTTACAACGCCTTAAAGAGACCGCAGAAAAAGCTAAAATTGAGCTTTCCTCTAGTCAGCAAACGGAAGTGAATCTACCTTATATCACTGCGGATGCCTCTGGCCCGAAACATTTGAATATCAAATTAACGCGCTCTAAATTAGAGTCTTTGGTTGAGGATCTTGTGGAACGCAGTATTGAGCCTTGTCGCATCGCACTAAAAGATGCGGGATTAAATGCCTCTGAAATTGATGACATTATTCTGGTTGGTGGTCAGACCCGTATGCCATTGGTGCAGGAGAAGGCGAAAGAATTCTTCGGCAAAGAAGCGCGTCGTGATGTGAATCCCGATGAGGCAGTAGCCATTGGTGCTTCGATTCAAGCAGCGGTATTGTCGGGTGATGTAAAAGACGTTTTATTGTTAGACGTGACACCACTGTCGCTAGGCATCGAAACCATGGGTGGTGTACTGACGGCATTAATAGAGAAAAACACCACTATTCCGACAAAAGCATCTCAAGTGTTTTCAACGGCAGACGATAACCAAACAGCGGTTACTGTTCATGTGTTACAAGGTGAGCGTAAACAGGCGGCACAGAATAAATCCCTAGGCCGTTTTGATTTAGCCGATATTCCGCCTGCTCCTCGAGGCATGCCTCAAATCGAAGTCTCCTTCGATATCGATGCAAACGGTATCTTAAATGTATCGGCCAAGGACAAGGCGACAGGTAAAGAGCAGTCGATAGTGATCAAAGCATCCAGCGGCCTTTCTGATGAAGAAGTGGAGAGCATGATCAAGGATGCTGAAGCGAATGCTGAAAATGATCGCTTATTTGAGGAGATGGTACAGGTTCGCAATACTGCCGATGGGATGGTGCATGCCACTAAGAAAACCCTAGACGAAGCGGGTGACAAGGCCACTGAAGAAGAGAAGACTGCGATAAATGGCGCTATTTCAGAGCTTGAAGAAGTGTTGAAAGGTGATGATAAAGAAGCCATTGAAGCAAAAACTCAAGCCTTAACCGAAGCCTCTTCAGGTCTTGCACAAAAGCTTTATGAGGAACAACAAGCTGAGGCTGGAGCCGGAGCTGATCAGGGCGGTGGTCCTCCTGGTCCCGATGCCAGTGCAGATCCAGCTGATGACAGTGTTGTCGATGCGGAGTTTGAAGAAGTGCAAGATGACAAGAAATAGTTGAAATAAAAAAAAGGTAAAAACAAACGCGGGCTAGTCCCGCGTTTGTGCTATCAAACGTAAGTTTGATTAGGCACATCATGTTAAAGAATTTGGCTATGTATTATGTCTAAAAGAGATTTTTACGAAGTGTTAGGTGTAGCAAAAGATGCGGCGCCTGCAGAAATGAAAAAAGCTTATCGACGATTAGCGATGAAATTTCATCCCGATCGGAATCCTGATAATCAAGAAGCTGAGGCCAAATTCAAAGAAGTTAAAGAAGCCTACGAAATATTAACTGACGATAATAAACGTGCAGCTTACGACCGTTATGGCCACGCTGGTGTGGATCAGAGTGCCGGCGGCGGCGGTGCGGGTGGTGCTAACTTTAGTGATATATTCGGTGATGTTTTCGGTGATATCTTTGGTGGCGGAGGCATAGGACGTTCGTCTTCGAATCGTGGCGCAGACTTACGTTATACCTTAGAGCTGGATTTAGAAGAGGCGGTGAAAGGCACTAATGTAGAAATAGAAGTGCCAACCTTAGTTTCCTGCGGTGAATGTACTGGCAGCGGTGCGAAAAAAGGCACCCGCCCCATCTCTTGTACCACTTGTGGTGGCGCTGGTCAGATTCGAATGCAGCAGGGCTTCTTTTCAGTCCAGCAAACCTGTCCTACTTGTCGCGGTAAAGGCAAGATGATTAAAGAGGCTTGCGGCAAGTGTCAGGGCCAAGGGCGTGTAGAAAAACGTAAGAAACTTTCTGTTAAAATACCACCCGGTGTCGATACCGGCGATCGTATTCGTTTGTCGGGCGAGGGTGAAGCGGGTAACCAGGGAGGCCAATCCGGGGACCTGTATGTGCAGGTCGCTGTGCGCGAACATAAAATCTTTGTTCGTGATGGCAGAGATTTATATTGCGAAGTCCCTATTAGCTTTTGTGATGCAGCTATAGGCGGTGATCTGGAAGTACCAACCCTTGACGGCCGAGTAAAGCTGAAAGTCCCAGGGGAAACACAAACCGGAAAACTTTTCCGACTGCGTGGTAAAGGTGTGGCGCCGGTAAGAGGGGGTGGTCCTGGCGACCTGCTCTGTAGGATTACTATCGAGACCCCGGTTAGTCTTAGCAAAAAGCAAAAAGAGTTATTGAAAGAATTTCAAGTCACGCTGGACCAAGAGCATCAACGTCATTCGCCAAAGAAGTATGGTTGGTTTGATGGTGTGAAGAGTTTTTTTGAAGACATGAAGTCATAGCTCACAACAAAATTATTTCCTCGATTCTTAAGGTTTAAACATGATAAAGGTTGGTGTCATTGGTGCAGCGGGCCGGATGGGTCGCAATTTAATAAATGCAATTCATCAAACCGATGGCGTTGTATTATCTGCTGCTATTGATCGCCCTGACAACTCATTGATTAGTACTGATGCCGGAGAGATGGCGGGTATCGGTAAGCTCGG
>JAESQG010000181.1 GCA_016765265.1 Pseudomonadales bacterium
AGAATTTTCCGTCGCCGACAGCGCACGCTACGACGTATTCGGATTGGTAGATGCCGCATTAGAGGGCAATGCACAGCGAAGCTTAAAGATCCTCGATGGATTAAAAGACGAAGGCACCGACGCCACAGTCGTGCTTTGGGCCTTTACCAGAGAATTAAGAACGCTCTACGCCATGACACAACAAAAAGAAAAAGGTATCGCCATAGGAAAAATTATTCAGGAATACAGAATATGGCAAAATCGTAAAAAACCCGNAGAAGCTTGCCTGCAACGCAACAACAGCCAACTGCTGGGCCAGCTTATTCAAAAAGCGACAGAGGTAGATCACAGCATCAAGGGACTAAAAACAGCCTCACCCTGGGACGGTCTTCGGGATATTGCGCTGGGATTATCAGGGATACACTTAACTGGCGTGTAATTATTACCACAGCATTGTGTTATCGGTAATTGTCCACTCAGGAGAATTNCCCATGGCTACTAAAAAGTTAACTATTTCCATATCAGAATATACTGTCCCTAAGGGGAGCTCTAATATGCAGTATAAAAACAAGTTGAATTTTTTGTTAATGCCACTGATCCTTATGACTGCATCCTGCGTTCACTATGTCCCGGCCATTTACAACACTGAAAGAGAGTACCATTTACCCTACTCAAAGGGAGACTCAAGACTACTTATCCAAGGACCGAATGGAATATTTAGTCATCGAGGTCGCGGTTTTGAGTTTGATTTTTTAATGCCAATCAATACTCCAATATTAGCCGCAAAAGGCGGTGTGGTTCTCGCCGTGGAAGATAGCTTTGGCAAAAGATGTCCTTTGACAAAAAACTGTAACGTTAATTTCGTCGCAATTCAACACGGTGACGGTAGCATTGGTCGGTATCTTCATATCAATCAGTACAGCGCATGTGTACCCTCGACACAAAATATAGAACAGGGTGATATTATTGCTCTATCTGGAAATGTGGGAGTTAGCTTGTTGCCCCACCTCCATTTCGAAGTTTTATGGCCCAAAGACGTAGAGGCTAATCCTCCGTCTTTTATTGAAGTCGATCATAGGGGTAGTGGTGTACCTAAGACAGGTCGTAGATATGTCTCGGCCAACGCGATTAAGATTGACCACTGCAAGACACTGAGTCGTCCTTAAAACACATTACACCAGATCACCACACTACGGAATATGCGCATACCCCGACAAACCATCATCCTGATCACGACCGGGCAAACGAAAACAACTCCAATCCTCCAGCAACTCCTTAAAAGCCATGGCCTGCTTCATATCACTGTGTCGGAATAGGCATCGCATCGTATGTGCCGCCTGATCAAACACTAACAAATCCAACTGTAAATCGGGATGAGCCAGGGTGATGGTAACATCACGTGCATGTTCTATGAGGTGAAAAACATCCTGATGAAATTCAATTAAACAGCCGAAGAAATTAATATTGCGCACTTTNACTTTAATATCGTGCAACAACTCCTCTTCGGACAATTCATCACTGCATACTGAGTCGCTATGAAGAATGGCTTTAGTGTTCACGGGCACATACCGAGGCTCACCACGACGCTCTAGATTGGTATAAGTCCCGGGAGAATAGGTCTTGATCCCCTCCAAGCCTTCTAATGACTCCTCATTTAAAAATGCGGAGAATAACGCCACCGTCTCTTTCATCCGCTCAAACTGAGGTAAATGATCTGCATTTTCAATCAATGAAAATGTCGCATTTGCACACTGATCGGCAAACTCCGCGTGCTCATAGGGCAAAGTAAAGGTATCAAACTCACCGGTACAAACTAAGGTTTGACACTCAGGAAAACCGGGCAAACAATCCACATCTAATAAACGTTTGGCATTCAACCGGTAGCGCTCTTTTTCGTTTTCCGAAGCACTACTTAATTGTCGTTGAAATAAATTACGCGCCGTCTCACTGACCCCCGTCTCGTCTAAGCGATTATGATTGAGTAAATAAAGAATGACCGCTGAACCAAACTCTTCCAAACGATCTTTATTCAATACATCCAGTGATTCTGACAATAGCATTCGCCAGGACTTACGGGGCTTTTCAGCTATTCCAGTGATGATGAGCTTCTCGCACTCATCTGGATACTGGTATGCGTAAGTGGAGACAATGATGGAGCCTAAGGAGAGTCCCACCGGCGACACTTTTTCCAGTTTATGGTCCTCAACGAAACGATGAAGTACGCCAGCCATACCCTCCATACTAAGGTCTTCAGCCAACTGATCGTTGTTACCGAGAGAAGGAAGGTCCACCAGTACTACCGGAAAATCTTCTAAGAATTTTTCTACAAAGGACCGAAAAGCGTTAAAATTCTGAAAGGCTCCGCCTACTATCAGCACGGGCTTATTGTTCTTAACCTTAGCATTGGTAAAAGCGAGATAATCTACACGCCACTTATCATCCACCCAATGCTGTTTTGGCTCTTCGTTTAACGCTTTTCGGGTGTACTTCTCAAACACCAAACTCATGGCACTACTCCTAAACCTCTCCTGAACTCTGGCTAAAATCAGGCATTAAATCAGGCATTAAATCAATCACTACAGCATAAGGCACGCTGCTTAACAGTAATTGTAGACGGTGGATTAATAACCAGCATTTTCGTCCATATGGGGATTTCGCCTCACCCCAACCAAAACCCATCAACCAGCTTCAAGCTTTTGTTTTAAAATACTTTTTAATATAAGAACTTTTTATCCTAAGAGTTTAACCTTTAACTTCTTTTAACCATAAGTCTTGGTGTAACGATCAAAATAGATCAACTTCATCTCTAATCGAAGGTATAATCCTAGAAATCACAGTTGCGTATGACAATATCCAATATTCCTAATCAAGGTTTTACACACAGTTTATGGACGTTAAACAATACATGGCCGATTTGGGCCAACAAGCAAGACAGGCTTCCCGGCTAGTAGCCAAAGCAGACACCGGCATGAAAAATGCGGCACTGTTAGCCATGGCAAAAGCGTTAGAGGCATCTCGCCAATCCTTGATGCAGGCCAACGCTCAAGATATAGAGAATGGCCGCACAAATGGCCTGGAACCCGCGCTACTTGATCGCCTAGAAATAAGCCCTACGGGGATCGACGCAATGATCGAGGGACTGCACCAAGTGGCAACTCTCGCTGACCCGGTTGGCGAAATCACCAATCTTCGATACCAACCCTCTGGTATTCAGGTAGGGCAAATGCGCGTCCCACTGGGCGTCATTGGCATTATTTATGAATCTCGTCCCAATGTGACAGTGGAGGCTGCCAGTCTTTGCTTGAAATCCGGCAACGCTGCTATCCTACGCGGCGGCTCTGAAGCCATTCATTCTAATCAAGCGATAGCAACTTGTATTGCAGCAGGACTAGAATCAGCAGGCTTACCTAAAAGCGCAGTTCAAGTTGTTGAGACCACCGACAGAGCAGCGGTTGGTGAACTCATTACTATGCCAGAGTTTGTAGATGTCATTGTTCCCCGAGGCGGGAAAGGTCTCATCAAAAGAATCAGTCGAGATGCTAAAGTGCCGGTGATCAAGCATTTAGACGGTGTTTGTCACGTTTACATTGATGCTACCGCAAACTATGACAAAGCCATCGCTGTTGCCATCAATGCTAAAACCCAGCGCTACGGCACTTGCAACACAATGGAGACCTTATTAGTAGCTGAGGCAGTGACAGAAAAGATGCTCCCTGGCCTGGCAGAGCAATTCGGTGAAAAAGGTGTTGAACTTAGAGGCTGCACAAAAACCAAAGCCATTATTGATGTGGTCGCCGCCACCGATGACGACTGGACAGCAGAGTACCTTGCTCCCATTTTGGCCATCAAGGTCGTCACTGATATTAATCAAGCCATCGCTCACATCAACCAATACGGCTCAGGGCATACGGATACAATAGTCACAGAAAATCTAATCCTGACCCGTCAATTTATGAGGGAAGTTGATTCCAGCTCAGTGATGGTAAATACCGTGGGAGGACAAAGCGGGCGGCTATGCTATTCAGGAGACCGCGGACGCCTTCGTCAGCCGCTTGGAGGGAGGCGGTTTCGACAATGTGGTCGGCCTACCCGTGGGGCTGACCCTGGACCTGTTGCGCTTCCTGGACGCGCCGGGCCTACCCTAGGAACAGGCTGCCCGCCTTCGCCCCTTGCGATTGGGCTGCGCCGGGCTT